>JAXOVD010000062.1:0-5058 GCA_036937365.1 Alphaproteobacteria bacterium | reverse complement strand
TGGTATAAATTTTAGAGATGATGAGGAAAACTTTGTTAAATGGATTAATGAACATGGAAATCCTTTTTTTCATATTATTCGCGATGATGGTTCTATTGCGTATGAAATGGGATTAATTGGAGTGCCAGAAACATTTTTTATAGAAAATTCAAAAATTCAAAAAAAGGTACAAGGGCCTTTATTTTATGAAGATATTCAAAAGTATTTATAATTTATTTTTCATCATTTTTTTTTCATTATTTATAAATATTTCCCTGGCTAATGTAAATCAACTCCAAGACTATTATAAAACTATAAGGTGCTTGGTTTGTGATGGGCAAAGCATTCAAGAATCAGATACAGAATTTGCCATAAACTTAAAAGAACAAATACAGAAAAAATACGATAGCGGCATGGACCTTAAAAAAATTAATCAAGAGTTGATTAACATCTATGGTGAAGAGATTTCATTTAGTCCATCTAATAATCATATTATTTTGTGGGTCTTGCCCTTGCTCACATTAGTATTGATTTTTTTTCTTGTAAGAAATAAATATAGAAAAAATTAATTTATCTAATTAAATTTAATCGAATTTTTAATTTACTTCTTTCACTAGGCAGTAAGTGTTTATTCAGCCTCTTATTTACTAGGCTAAACAATCCAATAATGATTAATGTGAATAAAATAAAATAAAGCCCAACAATTGGATAAGGAACAAAAGGATTAAAAGTTTTATCTGCAAAATAACTTGCATAATAAATTGCATCACCTCTTTGTTGCCAAGCAGGAAAGCCCGTAAAAAATACTAATGTCGTTGCATGAAATAGAAAAATTGCTTCATTAGTATAGGAGGGCCAAGCTAAACGAAGCATAGTTGGCCAAATTATTCTTCTGAATTTTTTTTTATCACTAAAGCCAAAAGAGTCTGCAGCCTCAATATCTTTACTCGGCACGGTGCGAAGTGCCCCATAAAATATCTCTGCTGTGTAAGCAGAAGTATTGAAAAACAATACAATTAAAGCTCCGAGCCACGCTTTTGTCAGCCAACGAGTTTCAACCGTCACCGTGAGAAAACCTAAATCTATATCCACCCCTAATTTTGGAAGGATGATGAATAAATCATATGCAAAAAAGAACTGAATAAAAAGAGGGGACCCCCTAAAAATAAAGATAAACGCCCTGGAGGGCTTATTAAACAACCAAAAATTAGAATTTTTACCTAAAGCTAAAATTGTTGAAAATAAAAAACCAAACAGCAGCGCCAAAATTGCAAAATAAATATTCCAAATCATTCCTGATCCAATTAAAACAAATTGTTCACACAGTGTAATATCAGATTTAGGTAATAATCTTTCTCCATAACCTACAGACCTGAGTCCGTAGTCTACGATTGTTTGATAACACGACATGGTTATGCTGCTTTACCTGCCATTGTATCTTGGCCAATTGAAAGCTTAGAGGAAAGTCGATCAAGAACTAATTGAGATACATAGGTCAATAGTAAATAAAAAATCATTAATACACCGAAATACCAAGCGCGCCAATCTGGATGGGGATAATCATATACACCTGTTTTTATTCCTCCTAATTCTCTCGCCCAATACACTATGTCCTCTACCCCTAAAAGAAAAAGAAGAGGAGTTGCTTTAATTAAAATCATCCATAAATTTGATAAACCTGGGAGTGCATATATCCACATTTGAGGGATAAGAATTCTTTTAAAAACTTGTTTAGAGGAAAAACCAAATGCCGCTCCTGTTTCTAATTGAGATTTAGGAACTGCAGCCATGGCGCCAGATAAAACATTTCCCGTAAATGCCCCAAAAACAAAACCAAAAGCTAATAATGCTAAAGAGAAGCCATAAAGATCATGGACCCATTCGCTGGCAGTATTCAAAGGTAATTTGGCTGCTTTACAAACAACAAAATCATTACCTTGGCGGATGGCTTCTGTCACGTCGGGACAAAGAATTTTATGACGTAAAAATTCAAATGCTTGATCTAGTGCAATCGGAATAAACAAAAAGAATACAATATCAGGAATACCTCTAATCATTGCTAAATAGCCCTTGCCTATAATTTTGATAAAACGTTGAGAAGACCTGCTTGCAATAGCTCCTAAAAATCCAAATAACATTGCAAGAGGGGCGGCCAATGCCAACAAACACATAACCACCAAAAACGAACCATAAAAAGACATATGTTTGGGGGTAGTGACATAACAAGAAAGCCAAACAAACCCCTCTAAAGAGTCTGGATTAGCGCAATATTCAAACATTTTAAATTAACTTATCATTCATTTTTTAATTGTGGAGCAAAGGAATGCATTAAGCCGTTGGGCTCACCTGTAAGTATTTCTTCAATTCCAAATTTTGCTACTATTGGGGCATTAGTAATGCCTGAGTGCATGACGGCAATATATGCACCTTTTATTATATCTCCTGTCGAATTCTTTAATCGGCCAATTTTTGGACGACCATCATTTGGAAGAGGGCGACTTCCAAGAGTGTAGTGATTTAGCTCAATTACACCTTTATAGTTTAATCTTGAAGCCATATCAGAAACAAGTTTCTTTGCGGCTTCTTCTATATTGCTTTCTTTGCTTGCATCATCGTCAAACCGCCCGCCAATAATTAATCGACCTTGACTGTCTTGTCGTGCATGAAAATCAATACCTGTAACAGGGTGCTTGAGTAAGGGAGGTAGTTGATTAGTATAAGCAAGTAAACCCAAAGTGCTTTTCATCGTAAAATTGATATTTATAGACTTGAGAAGAAATGGGGCGCCCAAACCCGCTGCTATTATAACTTCATCAGCATAATGAATTTCATCTTCAGCTTGGATCCCTATTACTTTGTTTTCTTTCATTATAAGTTTCTCTACTGTCTTTTGCATAATCTTAGCTTGGCTTGTCTGGAGAAGTTCTCTGGTGATTTGAGATCCTTCAATAGCTAAATCATTTTTTCCATAACCAGCGTTATTTGGTAAATTTAATAAATTTGGAAGCGAATGTTCAAAATTTGCTTTAGTTTTAATTTCTACAGAATGCCCCCAAACTTGATGTTGATTAATTGTTTGATGTATTTCAGAGTCTTCAACATCCCAGAAAAATGCTCCCTTAGAACTACAAGAAGTAGTTTGAATTTCTTTAATTAATTCTGGCCAATAGTTAAGACTGGCTAATCTTAACGATGCGTATTCCCTGTCATTATCAGCATAACCGTTGACCCAACCCCAAGTATTTGTTGTAGCTTGCTTTTTATCTCCTGGTAAAGCCTCACTGAATAATAAGATCTCGCTAATTTTATTTTTTTTTGCATGATATGCGAAAGAAGCTCCCACAATACCGCCGCCAATAATAATAATACTATCTACCACAAAAAGTTTTTTCGAATAAAAATTTATTGAATATTTATTTTGTGTAAATGAAAAGAAGAAAAAAGGTATATGAAGACGGGTTAACCGTCTTCATATGATAATCTAAGAATTAGTAGGTGTTAGCGTCTTGACCAAACCACTTTTTAATCAAAGTGTTTAATGATCCATCTGCTTTCATTGAGTCAATAGCAGCATTCATTTTTGCTTTTAAATCACCATCGGATTCACGGATACCCATTCCGATACCACCACCAAGTGATACTTCACCGACTGCAGCAAATTCGCCGCCAGACTCATCGATTATTGGGAATAGATAGTCACCGTCTGCTAAAACTGCATCGGCTTCTCCATTTTGAACAGCAGCAACTGTTTCTTCAGGAGTGGCATACTCTACAAGAGTCGCACCAGTTTCTGCAACATAGCCTGCCTGAATTGTTGATGTTTGAGCTGCAATAACGCCGCCATCTAAATCAACATCAGCACCACTTAGGGCCATAAAGACTGATGGAGAGGGTGGGAAGTAGTCTTGAGTGAAATCAATCACTTCATCACGCTCAGCAGTGATAGACATACCAGCAATAATTGTATCGTAGTTACCAGATACTAAATTTGGAATGATTGAGTCCCATTCATTAATTACCCAAACACAATCAAGGTTTGCACGAGCACAAAGCAGGTCTCCGACATCACGCTCAAAACCATCAACTTCTCCATTATCATTAATGAAGTTGTATGGAGGGTACGCTCCCTCTGTTCCCATACGAACGGTATCTGCATAAGCAAAGCCGGACATAAAGAGAGCAAGGAAAGTAGAAAGTATTATTTTTTTCATTGATTTTCTCCTTAAATAATTTGTTTTATTTTTCCTCTTTTAAATCGAATAATAGAAAAAATATAAACTAATTTAAAAGATAATAATAAACTTTTTCTGAGCTCTTTTGATAATTTAGGAATACCAAAAAATATAAAATAATGAAATATTAAGGGAATTAATGAAAGTTCTTGAAATAAGCCAGTTAGAAAAAAGCTTTGGTGATAATAAGGTTTTAAAAGGCATAAATATGACTGCCAATCGAGGAGATGTGGTCAGCATTATTGGGAGTTCTGGTTCTGGAAAAAGTACCATGCTCAGGTGTATTAATTTTTTAGAAACTCCAAATAAAGGTGTTATCAATGTATGTGGTGAAATTATAGATTGTACCCAATCACATTTAGATAATCCAAATAAACAATTACAATCTCAAATCACAACTCTTCGAAAAAAGCTCGGCATGGTATTTCAAAGCTTTAACTTATGGTCTCATATGAATATTCTAGACAATATCACTGAAGCTCCAGTTCAGGTTTTAGGAAAAGAAAAACAAATCGCAGAACAAGAAGCCCTGGGACTGCTTCAACAAGTTGGAATTGAGGATAAAGCTTATGCATACCCAGCCCATTTATCAGGAGGGCAACAGCAACGGGCCGCTATTGCTCGGGCCTTGGCTATAAATCCAGAAATTCTTCTTTTTGATGAACCCACATCTTCTCTTGATCCAGAACTTGTTGATGAGGTGTTAAGTGTGATGCGTAATTTAGCAGACCAAGGGATGACTATGTTGGTAGTAACTCATGAAATGGAGTTTGCCAGAAAAGTAAGCAACAAAGTTATTTTCTTGCACGATGGTTTAATTGAAGAGGAAGGACATCCTGACACAGTT
>JAXOVD010000061.1:0-5118 GCA_036937365.1 Alphaproteobacteria bacterium | reverse complement strand
TGATACTTCATTGCTAATTTTCGGTAAGCGCTTTTTATGTCCGCATCACTAGCATCACGGGAAATGCCAAGGGTATCATAAAAATCATCCGCCATCGTTTTTTATACGAGCTTAGTTTTTATTGCCCGCTTGCTTTTTTATCTTCGTCAACCTCTTCGTAGTCAGCGTCAATCACATCATCATCTTTAGATGACTCTTGTTTAGGGTCTGACTGAGGTTGTTCGGCACCAGCGGCGCCGCCAGCTGCTTGCTGATCTTTATACATTGCTTCACCCATTTTCATAGATGATTGAGTTAAATCTTGTGTTTTTTGTTTCATTGCATCAAGGTCATTTTTTTCAACAGCTTCTTTTAGATCTTTAAGGTCAGACTCAATTTTACTTTTATCATCAGCATTAATTTTTTCACCATGCTCTTTTAAATTTTTCTCAACTTGGAAAACTAAACTTTCTGCTTGGTTTTTAACGTCTACCTCTTCTCGTTTCTTTTTATCTGCTTCCGCGTTAGCTTCGGCGTCTTTGACCATTTTCTCTATTTCTTCATCTGACAAACCACCAGAGGCTTGGATTTTAATCTGCTGTTCTTTACCAGTAGATTTGTCTTTAGCTGAAACATTAACAATACCATTTGCATCAATATCAAACGTAACTTCAATTTGGGGTGTGCCTCGGGGAGCCGGAGGAATACCTACTAAGTCAAATTGGCCAAGTAATTTATTATCCTGAGCCATTTCACGTTCGCCTTGGAAAACTCTAATAGTCACTGCATTTTGATTGTCTTCCGCGGTAGAAAATACCTGACTTTTTTTAGTTGGGACCGTTGTGTTTCTTTCAATAAGTTTTGTAAATACGCCGCCTAAAGTCTCAATTCCAAGAGACAATGGAGTAACGTCTAATAAAAGGACATCTTTAACATCCCCTTGTAGAACACCCGCTTGAATGGCCGCTCCCATCGCAACCACTTCATCAGGATTTACGCCCTTGCTTGGGTCTTTTCCAAAAAAGTTTTTTACGATTTCCGTTACTTTCGGCATTCTAGTCATGCCGCCCACTAAAATTACATCGTTAATATCAGAGGCAGAAAGACCAGCGTCACTTAAAGCTTTTTTACAAGGCTCAATAGTGTTTTGAAGAAGATCGTCTACTAACTCCTCTAGCTTCGCTCTCGTTAACTTTACGTTTAAATGTTTTGGGCCAGATTGGTCGGCAGTAATAAAAGGTAAATTCACATCTGTTTGCGTTGAGCTTGATAATTCAATTTTTGCTTTTTCCGCAGCTTCTTTTAATCTCTGAAGGGCAAGCTTATCATTCTTTAAATCAATCCCTTGTTCTTTTTTAAATTCATTAGCAAGAAAATCGATAATACGAATATCAAAATCTTCACCGCCTAAGTGAGTATCTCCATTGGTTGACTTCACTTCAAAAACACCATCGCCAACTTCTAAAATGGATACGTCAAATGTTCCGCCACCCAAGTCATAAACGACCACAGTTCCAGATTGTTTTTTATCAAGACCGTATGCTAAAGAAGCAGCAGTGGGTTCATTGATAATTCTTAAAACTTCTAGACCTGCAATTTTGCCTGCATCTTTTGTTGCCTGTCTTTGGGCATCATTAAAATATGCCGGAACAGTAATTACTGCTTGAGTAATCGTTTCGCCTGTATACGACTCAGCAGTCTCTTTCATTTTTTGAAGAATAAAAGCAGAGATTTGGCTTGGACTATATTTTTCTCCTTGAGCTTCTACCCATGCGTCGCCGTTATTACCTTTGATAATTTTAAAAGGAGAAAGGGAGACGTCTTTTTGAACTGTCTGATCCTCAAAGCTTCTACCAATAAATCTTTTAACTGCATATAGCGTATTTTCAGGATTGGTGACCGCTTGTCTTTTTGCAGACTGACCAATCAATTTTTCACTTTCCGTAAACGCTACCACAGAAGGAGTTGTTCGCGCTCCTTCAGAATTTTCTATAACTTTTGGATTTTTGCCATCCATGATCGCCACACAAGAGTTGGTGGTTCCTAAATCAATTCCAATTACTTTTGCCATTTTTTTGTACCTATAAAAATTTTAAATATTAATAAACTACTTATGTATATGGGTTGACCCGTGACATATTCAAGGGGCAGAAAAGTATCTAAATTTTAGCTTTCTACTTCTTCTTTTGTTGATTTATCAGCAATATCGTCATTTTTTTTTGGTTTTTTAGACACTCCCACCATTGCAGGCCTTAAGAGCCTGTCATGAAGCGTGTAGCCGGGGATTAGTTCTTGAACGATGGTGCCAGGTTCTAAATCATCTTTTTCGATTTCCATCATAGCTTGATGCAAATTATGATCAAATTTTTCATTAAGGCTTTCAATTTTTTTGATACCAATTTTTTCAAAGGTTGTAACTACTGACTGGGCAATTAAATCAATTCCTTCAATAACTGGCTTGATAGTTTCATTATTTTTAGCTTCCTCTGGAATGCTGCTCTGTGCACGTTCGATATTATCGCTTATGTTGATAATTTCCTTAGCAAAATTTGAAACGCCATACTTGAGAGCATCCGATTGATCTTTTTCAGCTCTTTTTCTAAAATTTTCTAGCTCCGCAATTGCGCGTAATCTTTGATCTTTTAAGTTCGTAATTTCTTCATTCAATTTCGCAATTATATCTTCAGAAGTTTCTACTTCTTCGGTTTCTTGTTCTTGCTCTGGCGCTTGTTCTGTTGTTTCTGAAGTGGGAGTCTCTAAATCTTGTTCTTCAGCTTTGTTATTGTTTTCTTCGTTCATCTTTCCTCGTTATTTTTTGTTGGATATAATTTCAGACATATAATTAACAATTGGGACTATTCTTTGGTAGTTAATTCTTTTAGGTCCTATTACACCAATTGCTCCGGTAAGTCCATTTTTTGTTTGGTAGTTAGAAAAAATCATCGATAAATTTGTATTTTTAAATAAATTTGTATTGCTCCCTATAAATATTTGTACTCCTTTAGACTTTTTCAAGGCTTTAATCATTTTACTAGCCATTTTTCCAGTTTCAATTTCACTTAATAATTCATTTAAAGTATCTAAGTCGGTATCTATTTTACTGTTTACCAAACTTGGCAATCCACGCACAAAAAACTTTTCTGACTTATTATTAGTATTTATTTTTATGCCTTGCTCTAAAAGTATCTTTGTTGTCTTATTAATTTCATTTTGCGCATTTTGAAGAAAAAGTTTTATATTTCTTTCAATTTGAGTAGGTGTTTGATTATTTGTAAATTTATTTAAAAACTCACTGATAGTATTTAAATCTCTAAACTCTATATTTTGAGGCGTTTCAACCAATCGATTAGTAGTTGTTCCGTCTTCGTTTTCGACAATAAAAATAACTCTATTTTTATCGATTTTGTGGAAGCTTATTTGAGATATCTTGGGAATTTTCTCATTGTTTATTACCAAACTTGCCTGATTAGAAAGACCATTAAGAATAGAAGTAATTTTTTCATATTCTTGAGGAAAATTAGTAAAATTTGATGAATCAATAAGGTGTTTTTCATCTTTATTTATCTGGCCTGGTTCCAACAACGCTTGTGTATAAAATTGTAAACCAAAATCAGAGGGAAGGCTTCCGGCAGAAAAATGATCTCGTTGAATTAATCCATATAAATTTATTTCATTGAGAACATTCCTTATAGTTGCAGGTGAAAGTTCGTAGTTTAATTTTGAGCTTATTGATTTGGAGCCCATGGGTTGCCCTGTTGTTAAATAGTTTTCAACAAGAAGCTTAAAAATAAATTTTGCTCTTTGACTTATTTCAGAAATTTTTTTATTCATTATTGCTCTTTAATCTTATAACCTAATTTGATTAATTCAAAATGAGTACATACACAAGAAATGACCGTGAACTAAATAAAATACGTTCCTTAGAAATTATCCCAAATTTTCAACCCAATAATCAATCATCTTGCTTGGTTAAATTGGGTAATACACATGTTTGTTGTTCTGCAATTTTAGAAGACAGAGTTCCTGGCTTTCTAAGAAACTCTGGGAAAGGTTGGCTTACGGCAGAATACGGTATGCTTCCTTCCTCGACTTCAGAGAGAATGGATAGAGAGGCTGCAAAAGGCAGACAGTCTGGTCGAACGCAGGAAATTCAAAGACTCATTGGAAGAAGCCTTCGCTGTGCTGTCAACTTAGATATTTTAGGAGAAAAAACTATTAAAATTGATTGTGACGTCCTTAGCGCAGATGGGGGAACGCGAACGGCCTCTATTATTGGAGGATACGTGAGTTTGGTTCGATCCATTAATCATTACAAGTCTAAATTCAATATTACTAAAGGTATAGTTACTAACCAAGTTGCCGCTATTTCTGTTGGTGTTGTCAAAGGGACTCCGTGTATAGATTTAGATTACATCGAGGACTCCAGCGCAGAAGTGGATTGTAATGTAGTGATGGCCAATGATGGCCAATTCATTGAATTTCAATCAACAGGCGAAGAGTCCAAGTTTAGCAAGAAAACTATTTTGGATTTTATTGAATTAGTGGAAGGCTCAATGCCAGAGATCTTTCAAATTCAAAATCAAGCTATTGAAAAATAATTTACTTATTGGAACCAGCAATCCAGGGAAAATTAAAGAAATTAAATTTTACATTGAATATTTTAATCTCTTCACTGATAGAAATATTATTGATTTATCTAACTTTTCTGAAATTGGAGAGCCTGAAGAAAACGGATCTACCTTCGAAGAAAATTCAATAATCAAATCAACTTTTTTTTTTAAAAAAACGAATTGCCTTACATTAAGTGATGATAGTGGTTTTATTGTTGAAGAGATGGAAAATTTTCCAGGTATTAAAACAGCCAGAGTTGCAAAAGAAATGGGCAGCGAACAAAAAGTAGTTGAATATATCTTTAGCAAGAAAACTCAGGAAAAAGAAATTAGTGCGACATTCTACTGTTCGTTATCCTTGATAGGACAAGAGACACGCAAAGTAGTAACTGGTAACATTGCCGGTTACATTATCCCCCACAAAAAAGGCAATGATGGCTTTGGATATGATCCTTTTTTTATTCCCCTCCATTCCGAAAAAACATTTGCTGAAATGGGCAACAAAGAGAAAATGAAATTATCTCATAGG
>JAXOVD010000060.1:0-5158 GCA_036937365.1 Alphaproteobacteria bacterium | reverse complement strand
ATCCAAATTCATAAGAAAAATCATCTAATATATTCCTCATTATTTGAGCAATAATTAATATATCGCTCTCATTTAATAAATCGTTCTTGTATTGTAATATATTATCCAAGAAAACAATTTCCTCATCGTTAAAGTCTATTTTTCTTATCTTGGTTGAAACATATCTTTTATGAATTAATGATATCTTCAATTTAGATAAGATAATATCTCTTTCTAAATTATGGTTAATTTTGATATTTTTTGAATTATATTGATATTGATCAGATTTGGTTTCAATTAAAGTGAAATTATCTTTAATATTGAAGTCTTTTTTCATCAAATTCATTTGTGTTTTTGTAGTATGCTTATCTGAAAGAATTAAAAAGTGATCAATATCTAATGATATTTGTTGTGCTTTTTTATAACCAAATTTTTCTATTTTGCCCGGCTTGTCTCTATAGCCTGCAGTGTCAAATAATTCATATTTTTTACCATCAAAGACAAATTCATTTGATAAAACATCCCTTGTTGTTCCTTTAATATTAGTAACTATAGCTCTCTCTATATCAATAATCTTGTTAAATAGTGTAGACTTACCAACATTAACTGGCCCGACAAGCATAATCTTGCAAACAGTCTTTTCTTTTTGTATATTCTTTGTTTTTTGTAATATATTATGACATTTAACAAAGAACAATGATAATTTATTTATAATTTTATTAAAATTAAAGTCCTCATCATCTACAAAATCAATAGATGCTGTAATTTCTGCGAATAAATTAACAATTTCTTCTCTTAACGATAAGAGTCCACTGACTGAGTCTCCTTCAAAAAGTAATTTTTTATTATATTCTAGAGATGAAAGGCTATCATTTGCTATAATTTGGTTAATAGCCTTTGCCTGTTTCAGGGAATTTTTTCTATTTAAAACAGACCTGTAAGAAAATTCACCATTTTTTGCTAATCTCAGACCTGGAATTTTAAAATCTTTTAAAGTTTGTTCAAATTGACTCGCTACAAGGGGTGAGCCGTGCAAAAAAATCTCACACACATCCTCGCCCGTGAAAGATTTTGGAGATTTAAAATAAACAACACTACACTCATCTAGTACTTTTCCTTCATTTGTAAATAATTTAACGAAACGAACCCGAGCGTGATCTTGCTTGAAATTTTGGTTTGTTAGACTTTTTAAAATATCTAGAACATCAGGGCCTGAAATTCTATAAGCAATTACAGGTGATTTAACAATTGGCGTAAAGTTAGAGTAAATAGTTCCTGTCTCAAACAAAGCTTGCAAATTATAGTTTGATAATAAACATAGTCTAGTAATGTTATATTGATAAAAATGATCAATTTTAATTTTGACCTAGTTTCCAGCACGTCTCTTTTAGGTAATATGTTTTTTGCTAGCACAATTTTTATAACACTTGTAATTGCAAGGTATGCAACACTCGCAAAGTTAATCAGGGACTCCAGGGGTGCTATTGAAAATGGAGATCTTAAATTTAATGATAGAAACGAATACTTATTTCACATCCAACATTATGAAAAAAGATTAAGGCTTTTAAAAACCACTTTGTATCTTGCCTTGTTTGGCGGGGTGGCACTCTGCGCAAGTATGTTTTTTCTTTTGCTACACTTTGATTTAATAGGCTTGTTTATATTTGGATTACATTTAATTTTAATTCTATCGGGGCTTGTGAGTTTAGTGATTGAGCTGGCCGTTTCCTTTGAAGCGTTAACTGAACATTTGGATGTGTTAAAGGAATTTAAAAAGAAATTTTAATTATAATTGAAATCAAATAAGACAATATCAGAAACAAAATTAAAACTTATCTCTAAGAAAAAAATTATTGCTTATAAGTCGCCTATATTTACAAAAAAAGAATGGGACAAATATAAATCATCACGAGATAAACTTTTTTTAAAAGATGAAATTTTAATTAAGCCTCGTAGAGCAAATTTTTTTAAAGTAAAAGCTGGTCAGTTTTTTAGAATTGCCATAACTTCAGGATCGCAAGTTGGAGATTTAAATCTCTTTAATTTAAAAAATTTAAATGAAAAATTTTTTTCTGGTAAAACTAGGGCGCTGTACGGGACACACTTATCAACAAAAGATAGATTGTGGAGTTGCTTCCCATACTTTCGGCCAATGGCAACAATAACTCACGATACTCTTGATTGGTATGGATATGATACTGACGGAGCGTCAGTGCATGATGTTATTGGAACTCGATGTGATCCTTATACTAATCTACTATTAAACAAGAATGTTTATCATCATTGTTGTCATTCCAATATTTTGAAATCTCTGATTAAAGCATCTGGACTTAAAAGAAAAGAAGCTGAAATGCTTGTTCATGATGTATTGAATGTATTTATGTGCACAGGTTTTACGAACAACACTAAACAATATTTTATGAAAGCGAGTCCGGCTAGAGTGGGGGATTATTTAGAATTTAGAGCTGAGATAGATTTATTGGGCATTCTATCCGCTTGCCCGGGTGGTGATTGCTCTTCTGAGCACTCATCAGATATAGCAGAATGTTATCCTTTAAAAGTCACTATTTATGACTCAAATTCCCCATTAAATGAGAAAATAAATAAATCTTTTTTATCTAAATTTAAATAGATGTTAGTGATTCATACTACTGAAAAACTCTTCATTTGTTTTACAGTCTTTCATTTTGTCCAATAAGAACTCCATTGCATCTACGGTTCCCATAGAGGATAGAATTTTTCTTAAAATAAATACTTTTTGCAAATCACCAGCATCAAGTAATAAATCTTCTTTTCTTGTACCTGATTTTTGAACATCAATAGCAGGATAGGTTCTTTTATCTGAAAGTTTTCTATCAAGAACTATCTCTGAATTACCCGTACCTTTAAACTCTTCAAAGATTACCTCATCCATTCTGCTTCCAGTCTCGATAAGAGCTGTCGCAATAATTGTTAGTGAACCACCTTCTTCAATATTTCTCGCAGCACCAAAAAATCTTTTTGGTCGTTGTAAAGCATTAGCATCCACACCACCTGTAAGCACCTTACCACTTGAAGGAACAACGGTATTATAAGCTCTACCTAATCTTGTAATAGAGTCTAAAAGAATAACTACATCATATTTATTTTCAGCTAATCGTTTTGCTTTTTCAATAACCATCTCTGCCACTTGGACGTGTCTTGCTGCAGGTTCATCAAAAGTGGAACTGATAACTTCACCTTTTACAGAACGTTGCATATCCGTTACCTCTTCAGGTCTTTCGTCAATCAAAAGAACCATTAAGTAAACGTTTGGAAAATTTTCTGCAATTGATTTTGCAATTTTTTGTAAAATAACTGTTTTACCAGATCGAGGAGGGGCAACAATTAAGGATCTTTGTCCAGCACCAACTGGAGCTATAATATCAATTATTCTTGAAGATAAATCTGTATCTGGTTTTTCTGTTTCTAAGTTAAATTTTTTCTCTGGATAAAGAGGAGTTAAATTATCAAAATTAGTTTTAAATTTATTATTTTTAGCAACATCAACAAAATTAATTTTATGAATTTCTACTAATGCAAAATATCTTTCTCCATCTTTTGGCGGGCGAATAGGACCTTCTAAAGTATCTCCTTTTCTAAGACCATACTTTTTTACTTGATTTGGGCTGACATATATATCATCAGGCCCAGGGAGATAATTCGAGTCCGCAGATCGCAAAAAACCAAAACCATCTTGCATTGTCTCCAAAACACCTTCTCCGATAATTTCTTCATTTTTTTCAGCAAATTTCTTTAAAATAGAAAAATAAATTTCTTGTTTCTTTAAACCAGAGGCATTCTCAATACCTAATGATTCAGCATAATCTAATAATTCTTGTGGTTTTTTAACTTTGAGTTCGTTTAAATGCATAGTTGGAAGTTCCTAAGATAGATAAGGTTAGTTGAGTTATGTTTATAACAAAAATAAAATAAAAATATATATATTTATATATTAAGTCTTGATGTAGTAAGTCGAGTTATGGGGATTAACAGTTTATTAAATACAAAAACCCCTATTCTATTAGATAATTTTCACTTAACAACAAATGAGGAAAACTTAGTATGGATAGATAATTTAAATCTAAGCTGTTAAGAAGACTAATATTTAATGAATAACTTTATTAATCCACACATTACCAAACAGGTTATTATAGGCACGAAAAGCCCATCAAGAAGAAAGCTCTTTCACGATCTGGGTTTGTCCTTAAAATTTAGATCTGCTAATATTGATGAGAAAAAAGTCAAAAACATTAATAACAATAAATATGATGCCTTAAAAATCGCTGAGGCAAAAGCCCATCACTTATCGAAAAAACATAAAAATAAAATAATCATAACATTTGATACGACTATATTATTTAGAAATAAGACTATATACAAATGTGATTGTGAGGAATGTTGTCTACAATTACTAAAAAGCTTTGGCAACAAATCACATCATTTATATACAGGGATGGTTTTTATGATTAATAATAAAGTTATCAAAAAAACCTTGTCTCATACAAAGATAAATTTCAATCAAAACTCACAAGGATTAGTTAAATTATATGTTCATAAAAATTTTTCTAAAATCAAAGCTGCTGTTGGGTGTTACAATATAGAAGGGCCAGCTAAAATTTTTTTTAATAATATCGAAGGAAGCTTTTATAACATTATAGGATTAGATATATTAAAGTTTTTAAGAAATCTGAGATCTCTCTAATGAACAATATTATTGGCATTGTGGCAAAAAAATTAGGACATAGCTTATCGCCATATATTCATAATTATTGGAGCAAGAAATATAAAAAAAGCTTCAAATATGAAAAGTTTGAGTTAAAAGAAAAAGATCTAAAAAAATTTTTTCAGGCCTATAAAAAAAACAAAAAATTCAAAGGATTTAATGTAACCATACCTTACAAAACAAATTTTAATTCTTTATGTGATAGAATTACTAGTAAAGCAAAGAAGATAGGTTCAGTGAACCTGGTGTATAAAAAAGATAAATTAATTATTGGAGACAACACGGATGTTATTGGATTTGAAAAAAGTTTTAACCAACTAAACAAAACCCCTGCGAAGAAGGTTTTACTTATTGGAGCCGGCGGCGCCGCGAGGGCCGTGCTTTACTTTTTAAATAAAAAAAACATTGAAAATATTGATGTATTTGCAACATCCC
>JAXOVD010000059.1:0-5164 GCA_036937365.1 Alphaproteobacteria bacterium | reverse complement strand
TAGCTCTATTTTAGATTTGACTGAAACAACTGCGGTTTCTGATACCTTTGGAAGAATTCTGACCTGGTATGATAATGAATGGGGTTTTTCTAATAGAATGCTTGAGACATCGCAACAGGTCTGTAAATTATAGGAGAAAAATATGAAAGTTACATCCATCACTAAAAAAATTATTTCTCATTACACTCATGAAAATGTAGGTGTGCGCTCGAACTTAATGCGTATTCTGGGTCAGGGTAAGCTTGGCGGGACGGGTCGAATGATTATCCTCCCAGTGGATCAAGGATTTGAACATGGCCCTGATCGAAGTTTTGCAGTTAATCCCCCTGCCTATGATCCTAACTATCATCATCAACTTGCAATTGATGCCGGTTTATCTGCTTATGCAGCTCCTTTGGGTTTACTTCAAACAAGCTCTGATAGTTTCTACGGACAAATCCCTACTATTTTAAAAATTAATAGCTCCAATACTCTTGCGACTACATTAGACCAGGCTGTGACAGGGAGCATTGATGATGCGCTAAAATTAGGATGCGCTGCCATTGGATTTACCATCTACCCTGGTTCTGATCATAACTTCTCTTTAATGGAGGAGTATCGAGAATTAAGCCACGAAGCTAAAGCAAAAGGTCTAGCTGTTGTCTTATGGGCTTATGCAAGAGGTGCCAATATCAGCAAAAAAGGTGAGACCGCAATGAATATCATCTCTTATGCAGCCCATATGTCTGCCCTACTCGGTGCAAATATTATCAAAGTAAAGTTGCCAAGTGATTTTTTAGAAGAAGATCCAACTAAAGCTGCTTTTGAAAATAATAAAATTGCGATGAGCACTCTTCAAGAAAGAGTAACACATATTAAAAAAGTTGCTTTTGAAGGAAAACGCCTCGTTGTTTTTTCTGGTGGAGACGCAAAAGATGATAGTGCCCTTATGGAAGAAATTAAAGCTATACATTTTGGTGGAGGTAATGGTTCGATTATCGGACGTAATTGCTTTCAACGCACCAGAGAAGACTCCCTAGTCCTTCTTGATCAAATGATCCAAATTTACAAATCTAAATGAAAATTAACGCAATCGATTTAAAAATTGGCAATATTATTCAACATAATAACGCTTTATGGCGCGTCACAAAACTTTCGCATACACAACCTGGCAAAGGGGGCGCCTACATTCAAGCAGAGATGAAAAATATTACTACTCAATCAAAGTTGAATGAGCGTTTTCGTAGTGCCGAGTCCATTGAAAAGATCAGAGCGGAAGAAATTGATCACCAGTTTCTTTTTCGCAGCGGCGATGATTTCACGTTTATGAATAATCAAACTTATGAACAAATCGTTTTAAACACTGATCAAGTTAATGAAGAAACAGCAAAATTTTTACAAGATGGCATGGAAGTTTCAATTGAGTTTTATGATGAAAAACCCATGACTGTTAACCCCCCTGAACATTTGGTAGTGGAAATTGCCGAAACGGAAGCGGTCGTCAAAGGACAAACAGCCTCCTCCTCTTATAAGCCTGCTCTTTTAACGAATGGGGTTCGAGTCACTGTGCCTCCTCATATTGAAACTGGCGATAAAATTAAAATAAACACGAAAGAATTAACTTACTTAGAAAAATCTAAGTAAGTCTTACATGGCCATCATCCCTCCCGTCATTGTTGTTATGGAAAAAGCATGCCGAAGTGCGGCCAAAGGATTGGTGCGAGATTTTGGAGAAATAGAAAAACTACAAATTTCAAAAAAAGATAAAAATGATTTTGTCTCCTCAGCTGATTTAAAAGCTTCACAAACCATCAGTTATAATCTTGAAAAAGATCGACCTGATTTTCTTCAAATTGATGAGGAAAGTTATTCTGATCAAGATGAAGAAAAACTTCAAGGTGATCAACCCGTATTTGTATTTGACCCTTTAGATGGAACGAAAAATTTTATTCACGGTAATGGTTACTTTGCAGTTTCCATTGGATTAATGCATAAGAAAGAAATCATTGCTGGTGCTACTTATAATCCGATCCTCAATGAATTTTTTTGGGCGCATAAGGGCGAAGGGGCTTGGATTAATAACTCTCGTCTACGAGTATCTCAACGAAATCATCTGGAGGGAAGTATGTTTGCAACCGGTGTTCAAATTAAACACCCAGATATTTTAAGTCGAGGAATAGCGCAAGCATCGCATTTACTGCATCAAACCAGTGTGCGGATCATGGGTTCAGCGGCGCTTGATTTAGCTAACGTTGCCTCAGGAAAATTTGATGGTTTTTGGGCATCGCGATTAAATTTATGGGATATCATCGCAGGTATAATCTTAGTGAAAGAAGCGGGGGGAGTTTGTCAAAACTTGCTGGGTAAGGAGTTTAATCCGTTGGAAGATGAAACTCTCCTAGCCTCCAGTGCCGCCATTAGCCAAGAATTCCAACAAAATTTGAAAAATATTACTTGATTTTTCAAGCGTTGATCTCTATTTTCATCAAACCATGAAAGAAAAGATACACCCTGATTATCACGAAATTACTGTGGAACGTACCGATGGTTCCACTTATACCACCCGCTCCACTTGGGGTAAAGCCGGTGATACTATGAAATTAGAAATCGACCCTCTATCTCACCCTGCATGGAACCAAGGTTCTGGTAAAATGGTTGACTCAGGAGGACGTGTGGCTCGTTTTAAAAATAAATATAAATCTTTTAAGATTTAATCATAATTACTGATGTCTGAAAATAAACCTTTAATGCCTCTTGCCACTGCTGTTTGGCTTGTAGATAACACGGCACTAAGTTTTGCTCAAATCTCTCAATTCTGTCAACTCCACGAATTAGAAGTTCAAAGTATTGCCGATGGAGAAGAAGCCTACAAAATGCAAGGGCTCAATCCAATTGCAAGCGGCCAACTAACGATGGATGAAATTAAACGTTGTGAAAGCGACTCCTCGGCCGCTTTACAATTACAAAATAAAAAGTCAGAAACTATCCAAACAAATATTAAAGCAAAAAAATACCTTCCTCTTTCGGTTCGTCAAGAACGTCCAAAAGCAATTGCTTGGTTAATTCGGGAATATGGCAAAATAATGACGGATACCCAAATTGCGAAACTTACTAGTTCCACAAAGCCAACCGTGGCTAATATTCGTGCAGGCAATCAATCTCAACCCATAACAGAGTTTCGCAACCCTATGGATTTAGGTCTTTGTACTTACGAAGAATTAGAGCAATTAGTGGAAAAAGGTCAGCGTAAAGCAGATAAAGAACAAAAAGCGAAAGAAAAAGAAAAAGCCGCTCAAGCTGCGGCGACTAGTTCAACTACGGTTTCCTAAAGAACAAATAAACATCTCCTAGGCGAATTCCAAATTTTTTCATGGTTGCTTTATTAAAGACATTTTTCTCATCTTGCATAATCAGCCAATCATCAAACTGAACATTAAGAATTCCATCCCCATATTTTAATTTTAAGGTATAATGCCAGTTAATAGCGTTACCTGAACGTTCTCCTTGAGCGACACCAACAATATCGGAGGACTGCCCTTCATAGGTTTTTTCTCCTGTTTTGGTAATCTCCCAGCGTCGAAATTCCTCTTCCCCATTATCATATAAGAAAGTCTCATTGAGAATAAACAAATCTCCCTCTTGAATGCCTTCCATATCAACGGTGAATTGACGTTTTACTTTTCCAAAACGATCGATAAACAAACCCGAGGCTGAAGTTTTTCCTAGGAAATACTCCTCCAATTTAAATTCTGGTTTTTTTTCAGCAAAGTCTTCAAGTTTCATGGTTGAACATCCTTGGATCAACAAAAGCAAAATTCCAAATATTAAACTTTTTTTGATCATGTACTCAACTTGAATACGAACACTTTTAGAACTAGATCTATGTAAATGTTTATTATTTAAGAAAGGGATGTATTATATAAGATAAAATTCTATGAAAATTTATTTCTTACTAAAGTCAATTTGATAAACATCAATCGTTTTTGCTTTAAAACCACCTGAACAATAGGATAGATAAAAATTCCACATTCTTTTAAAGTCATCAGAGTAGCCTAAATTTTTAATTTGCTTCCATTTATGATTAAAATTTTCTCGCCATAACTCAAGGGTTTGATGGTAGCTATCAGCCATTTGATTTTTCACAAAAAAACCTAGTTTATTTTCCTGTGCGATTTGCTGCAATTTTTGAGGGCTTGGTAACATCCCTCCAGGAAAAATATACTTTTGAATAAAGTCAATTTTTTTAGAATACCGCTCGAAAAATCCATCAAAGATCACGATGGTTTGCATTGAAAAAATACCTTGGGGTTTAAGGAGTTCTTTAACTTTATCAAAATAGGTTTGCCAGTATTGGATACCCACGGCTTCAAACATTTCGATAGAATAAATTCTTGAATATTGACCTTGATGTTCTCGATAGTCTCGATAAATCACTCGCATTCGGTCCTTTAATCCTAGTTCTTGGATTTTTGAATGGACAAAATTGAACTGCTCTTGGGAAATTGTTAACGTATCAACACTAATTGTGGGAAACTTCGACAGCAAATAAAATGCAAAACTCCCCCATCCTGATCCAATTTCTAAAATACGGTCTCCTGGTTGGGGCTCATTTCCTTTTATTAAACTTGCAAATTTGTTTTCTTGGGCTTGAGAGAGGGTTTCTTGCCCTGATTTAAAATATCCCGAAGAATATGTCAAAGTATCATCTAACCATTCTTCATAAAATTTATTTCCTAAATCATAATGGGCATGAATATTTTTCTTACTTTGCTTGACTGAATTTTCTGTCTGATGAGCATAAGATCGAGAAAGATAACGATATAGTGGAGAACCGCTCATCTCCCCTCCAAAGGCCTTTTCATTCATAGCTCCAAACTCTAGAAATTTACTTAAATCATCAGCTTCAAATTTTTGTTTGATGTAAGCTTCTCCAAGCCCGACTGATCCTCGAAAATAAAGGTCCCATAACATGCTTAGCTTATGAATAGTCAAAAAAACTGTTGGTCCTTCTTGACTGCCTTGGAATTGATATTTTTTTCCTTTGACGTCTAAGTGAAGAGTTCCATAGATAATTTTTGAGCAAACTTGTCGTATATAGCGGTCAATAACCAATCCCTTAATCCTCCAAAATTAATCTAAGTATAGTTTATCTTTGATGCGTTGGGAATATTTAAAGAAGTGGCTT
>JAXOVD010000058.1:0-5306 GCA_036937365.1 Alphaproteobacteria bacterium | reverse complement strand
TATGAAATAGAGGGATATCAAAAATGAATAGAGTAGATGGAAAAGTAGCGGTTGTTACTGGGGGAACCCAAGGCTTAGGAAAAGCAATTTCTTTAAATTTTGCCAAGATGGGCGCTACAGGAATTGTAATTTTAGGTAGAAATCAGAAAAGAGGAGAGGAAGTCGCGAAGTTAATTCAACAAGAAACAGGCTGTGAAACTCATTTTTTTAAAACAGAATTATCAGATGTCAATAATTGTAGGGAAGCAATTACTTTTACTTTAGAAAAATTTTCTCAAATAGATATTTTGGTTAATGCAGCCGGATTAACCGATCGAGGCAATATTGTTGAAACTTCCGAAGAACTATTTGACAAAATGATAGGAACCAATGTTAAAGGTCCGTTTTTTCTCATCCAAGATGTAGTCAAAGACATGATCAAAAAAGAAACTAAAGGATCTATTGTTAATATTGGCTCTCAAGCAGCTATTACCGGACAGCCTTTTCTTGCATCTTATAGCTTATCAAAAGGGGCTCTCGCTACTTTGACTAAAAATACCGCCTTTGCTCTTTTGAATAATAATATAAGAGTAAATCAATTAAACATAGGTTGGATGGCTTCTGATGGAGAACATCAAATTCAAACGAAATTTCATGGCGCTCCTGATAATTGGTTAGAAGACGCCGCAAAGGAACAGCCTTTTAAAAGATTGCTAGGAACAGAAGAAGTTGCAAAAGCAGTTACCTTTTTAGCCTCGGAAGACTCAGGTATGATGACAGGATCAGTAATTGATTTTGATCAATCAGTTGTGGGAGGCTATCCTTTTTCTCCTCCCAAACCACCAGGTAAATTAGAACTGAGCTAAACTGAAAAGTTTGATATATTAAAAAAATGAATAATTTTAAGCTATTTAGAGATAAATGTTTTGTTAATGGAGAGTGGGTTGGCTCTAATTCTGGCGATACGATTACGGTTAATAATCCTGCTACCTTAGAAAATATTGGTACAGTTCCTAAATGCGGTAAAGAAGAAACAAAAAAGGCTATTGAAGCCGCTAACCAAGCTTGGCCAGAGTGGAAATCCAAATCTGCAAGAGAAAGATCTAATATTCTCAAGAAATGGTTTGATTTAATCATTGAAAACAAAGAAGAGCTTGCTCAAATAATGACTATTGAACAAGGTAAACCTATTAATGAATCGAGAGGTGAAATTGTCTATGGAGCATCCTTTTTAGAATGGTTTGCCGAGGAAGCTAAACGTGTATACGGAGATACAATTCCAGACCCTCTGACTGATAGAAGAATTATTGTTATTAAACAGCCAGTAGGCGTTGTAGCTTCTATCACTCCATGGAATTTTCCAAGCGCTATGATTACGAGAAAATGTGCTCCAGCTCTAGCTGTGGGTTGTCCCGTAGTTATCAAACCAGCAAGTCAGACACCTTATTCTGCACTCGCACTCGCTGTATTAGCGGAAGAAGCGGGATTTCCTAAAGGTACTTTAAATGTGATTACGGGTAAGGCCTCTGAGATCGGGGATGAGCTTTCGACTAACCCTCTAGTGAGAAAGCTATCATTTACTGGATCTACTGAGGTTGGGAAACTGTTATTAGAGAAATGTTCTCAAACTGTAAAAAAAGTTTCTATGGAGTTAGGAGGTCATGCTCCATTCATTGTCTTTGATGATGCAAATATCGATGATGCGGTAGCTGGCGCTATGCAAAGTAAATTTAGAAATACAGGTCAAACCTGTGTTTGTGCGAATAGAATTTATGTTCAAGAAAAAATTTATGATGATTTTTGTAAAAAGTTTGTCGAGGCAGTCTCTAAAGTAAAAGTAGGAAACGGTTTGGATGAAGAAGTAACTTCTGGTCCTTTAATTGATGAAAATTCTTTAAGTAAAGTAGAGGAGCACGTCCAAGATGCCATTCAAATGGGTGCGAAGCTTGCTATCGGGGGATCAAAGCATGAACTTGGTATGAATTTTTACCAACCAACTATTTTGACTGACGTTACCCCTCAAGCAAAAATTACTAGCGAAGAAACGTTTGGTCCAGTAGCTCCGGTTTATAAATTTAAAGATGAAAAAGAAGTGATTGAATTAGCGAATAATTCACCGTATGGCCTAGCCTCTTACTTTTATTCAAGAGACATTGGGAGAGTTTGGCGAGTAGCAGAAGCGTTGGAATACGGAATGGTAGGTGTCAATACAGGCTTAACTTCTAAAGCTGAGGCGCCTTTTGGGGGAATCAAAGAATCCGGACTAGGTCGTGAGGGTTCAAAATATGGTATCGATGATTTCCTTGAGATTAAATATATAAATATGAGTGGGTTAGATAAATAAGATGAATAAAGTATTTAAAGTAGGGTTAATTGGTTGCGGACATATTTCTGAGACATATTTTCGTGGCCATGAGTATTTCAATAATTTTCAAATAATTAAGTGCGCGGATATAAATTTAGAAAATGCTAAAAAGTGCGCTGAGACTTATGGGATTGAAGCCTGCTCAGTTGATGAACTATTAAATGATAGTGAAATAGAAATTATTCTTAATTTAACTATTCCTAGAGCTCACTATGAAGTTGCTAAAAAATCTCTTGAACATGGAAAGCATGTATACAGTGAAAAGCCCATGGCTGTTAACTTTGTGGAAGGAGAAGAGCTTTTAAACTTAGCAAATTCAAAAAACCTGTATATAGGTAATGCGCCTGATACTTTTCTGGGTGGCGGTATTCAAAAATCTATTGATTTAATTAATCAAGACAAAATAGGTAACGTGAGATTAGGAAGCGCAATTTTCGCCTATCCTGGTGTTCAATCCTATCATCCTAATCCTGAACCCTGGTTTGCTAACAATGAAGGAGGCCCTGTAATGGATATGGGCCCGTACTATTTAACCGCACTTGTTAATCTTCTTGGTCCAGCGAAAAGTGTCCATGGAATTTCTACAAAAGTTTTTGAAAAAAGAGTAATTGGCATTGGCCCTAAAAAAGATCAAGAGTTTACTGTTGAGTGTCCAACTAGTTATCTTGTGAATTTAGAATTTCACAATCAAGCATTAATTCAAATTACTTTATCTTTTGATGTAGTAGCACATCAAAGAAATCATATTGAACTTTATGGGGATAAAGGATCAATGATTGTTCCTGATCCTAATATGTTTGGTGGATCGGTTTATACCTGTGAGGATGATTTTGGCACTTGGGAGGAACATAAAACTGATGAACTACCTTTGGGTAAAATTAATATTACCTCTCATAGTGGAAGAGCAAATGAGTCTCCAACGAATGCAAACTACAGAGGTGTAGGTCTCTCAGAAATGGCTTACTGTATTGAAAATGGCCTAAAACATCGATGTAGTGGAGAGTTATCGCTTCATGTTTTAGATATTATTAAATCAACCATGAAAGCAGCTGATACACAAACTCCACAAAAAATTAAAACCACCTGTCAAAAAGCTGATTTTTTTACTTTAGAAGAAATTCAAAAAATTCTTAAATAATTATATTGTGTTTAAATTTGACTCATCCAAAAAAGTTTTAGTAATTGGGAGAGCGGGAATGGATATTTATCCTGAGCCTCCAGGAACTAAAATAGATGAAGTTCAGAATTTCTCCACTCATCTTGGTGGTTCAGCTGCTAATACTTGTGTAGCGTTATCTAAATTAAACGTATCTTCGGATTTAGTAACCTGTATTTCTGATGATGCTATTGGGAATTTTATTTTTAATAAACTTGATGAGTTTAATGTTGGAAATAAATTTTGTAGGAAGATTGATAAAAAATTTCAAACACAAATGGCTGTGGTGGAGACAATTTTAGATAATAATCAATCTATTCTCTATAGAAATAATTCGTGTGATCTTCAATTAGATCGAAGTGACATAGATAGAATTAATTTTGAAGATTATTCTTCTATATTTATTTCGGGAGTAGCGCTATCATCTAATCCCTCAAGAGAGGCGGTTTTTTTAGCAGTTGAAAAAGCTTCAACTTTAAAAATACCTTTAATTATTGATTTAGATTATCGACCTTATAACTGGGAGTCTGATCACAAAAAGTCTGAAGTTTATAAAAAAATAATGGATCGGATGGATATTATTATTGGCAATGATTTGGAGTTCAATATTGCTGATAATTCTAATGAAGGTTTAAAACTAGCTCAAACCTTGATACAAAAAAAACCTTCTATTATCATTTATAAAATGGGAGAAAAGGGATCAAAAGTTTTCACAAAAGATGGCGAAAAAAATTTTGGTATATATGATGTTCAAGCAATCAAACCAACAGGGGCAGGAGATGCTTTTAATGGTGGTTTTATAAGTTCTTTGTATCAAGACTTTTCATTGGAAGAGTCTGTCAAACGAGGTTCTGCTAATGCCGCTATTGTAGTAACCAAAGTAGGATGTTCATCTGC
This sequence comes from Alphaproteobacteria bacterium, assembly GCA_036937365.1. Classification (GTDB taxonomy): domain Bacteria; phylum Pseudomonadota; class Alphaproteobacteria; order HIMB59; family HIMB59; genus HIMB59. The sequence continues at coordinate 909 of JAXOVD010000058.1, read as the reverse complement.
CATGCCTAATTCAGAAGAACTAAATCAATTTATTAATAATAAGGAGGAAATATAAATGCACATACCGTATTCAGATAATAAAAATAAGGCATTATTCGAGGAAAATAACAAGACTGTCCCTTTGGTGTATTTCAATATTGTCAGATTAAATAAGGGAGAAAGCTATAGTTATCAGCTTCCAAAACATGAGAGCAGCGTAGTGCCTGCTACTGGAATGATTGAACTCTCCGTAGACGGCAAGGTTCTGGGTCAAATTGGAACTAGAAAAACAGATGTATGGGATGGCGAACCTGAGGGAAGTTATATTCCTACTAACTCTGAATGTACTATAAAATGTCTTTCTGACAATACAGAGTTTTTTATTGCAGGTGGTATTTATGAAAAAAGACTTGATCCTTTTTTAGTACAAAAAAATGACATCGATGTTGTTCAGTATGGATCTGATGACACTAAAACTCATAGAAAAATTAAACATATCCTAGGTGCCAAGCAACATGAACAAGTAGGCAGACTTCTAGTTAACGAATTATACACTGTTGGTGCGGGAGGATGGTCAGGTTTCCCACCTCATAAACATGATACAGACAATCTACCAGATGAGACTCGTCATGATGAAGTTTATAATTATCGTTTTAAGCCTGGCCATGGTTTTGGTGTTCAAGTAATGCAGTATGAAGATAATAAAGAAGGTTTCGGTTATCAATTATTTAATGGTTCAACTATTGCAATAAATAAAGGTTATCATCCGTGTGTTGTTGCTCCTGGATATGAAATGTATTATTTTACGATTTTAGTTGGTTTAAGCCAACGATCTCTAATTCAATATTTTCAAAAAACTCATGCTTATCAAATTGAAACAATACCCGGTATTAAGGATATGATTGCAAAATATAAATAAATGACAGTAGC
>JAXOVD010000057.1:0-5614 GCA_036937365.1 Alphaproteobacteria bacterium | reverse complement strand
TTAGACGGCATCAAGCCCATAATAGCCCAAGTTATAATCTATTATTTCTTTACTCAATTTTATCAAAATTATAAATTTCTATATTTTTTGACATCAATCATTGGTCATATTTTTCCAATATGGCTGATGTTTAAAGGTGGTAAAGGAGTTGCCTGTTTTTTTGGTGGATACCTTATAATAACCCCAATTCCCACATTAATTGCAATGGCAGTTTGGTTGTTAACTGTAAAAATAACTAAGACTTCTTCTTTGGGGGCGCTGATTTCAATATTTCTTTTGACAATTTATCAAATAGTTTCTAATTATGGCTCTTTAAACAAGATAACAATATTTACAATTATGCTTTTAATATTTTGGAAGCACACTGAAAATATTAAAAGACTTATACAAGGTAAAGAAAATAAAATTAATTTATAAATGAATCTTCTCGTTGTTGAATCGCCCGCAAAAGCAAAAACTATAAATAAATACCTTGGAAATGACTTTGAGGTAATTGCAACAGTTGGACATTTTAGAGACTTAGCAAAAAAAGATGGTGTTCAAGTTAGTGAAGACCAAAATGACTTAACCTTGAATTGGGAAACAACTTCTGCAGGTCTTAAAATGATTGATGCAATTGAAAAAAAAGCTTCCGGCTATAATCAAATTTATTTAGCGACAGATCCAGATCGAGAGGGAGAGGCCATTACATGGCATCTCATCAAATCTTTAGAAAAAAAAATAGATAATAAAAAATTTAAAAGAATTACTTTTAATGAAATTACTAAAAATGCGGTATTGAGTAGTTTTAAAGATGCAAGAAATGTTGATGAACACTTAGTATCTGCATATTTGGCACGAAGATCATTGGACTATCTTGCTGGATATAATTTATCACCCGTTTTATGGAGAAAAATGCCAGGAAGTCGTTCTGCAGGTAGAGTTCAATCTGTCGCTGTAAGATTAATTTATGAGCGAGAAATTGAAATTGAACAGTTTGACCCAGAAAAATTTTATAAAATTGGTATCAACGGCCAAGTTAAATCAGCTAATCTTGAGACTGTAATTTCATCCTTTGAAGGGAAAAAAGTAGATAAGTTATTCTTTAAAGATGAAAATCTTGCCAAAAAAGCTGAGCAAATTATTTTATCCAGTAAATTCAATATTTCTAAAATTGAAGAGAGGAATGTATCCAGAAAACCTAAAGCGCCATTTAATACTTCAACCCTCCAGCAGACCGCTAATAGCCAGCTAAATTTTAGTGCAAGTCAAACTATGACAGTTGCTCAAGGATTATATATGGGTGTTGATATTCAAAAAGAAACCGTAGCTTTAATAACATATATGAGAACTGATAGTATTTCTCTATCTAAAGACTCTATCGAATTAATTAGAGCTAAAATTGAAAGTGATTTTGGTACAAAATATCTACCCAAAGAACCTATAGAATACAAAACTAAAAAGAAAAACGCTCAAGAAGCCCATGAAGCAATTAGGCCAACTGATGTCAATATTCATCCCGAGTCTATAAAAGATCATATAAGCGAAGATCAATTTAAATTATATGACCTAATTTGGAGAAGAACTATTTCCTCTCAAATGGCAAATGCTGAAACAAATCTCAACGCTTTAACAATCACCAATCCAGAAGAAAATATTCAACTAAAAGCTACCTTAGGCAAGCTGGTATTTGATGGATTTAAAAAACTATATAACCTTCAAGAAGAAGGGGAAGAGCAATCTTTTTTTGTTTTAGACAACCTTAATGTTGGAGATGAATATTTACCAACTAAAGTAACAATTGATGAGTCATTTACCTCCCCTCCCTCGAGGTATACCGATGCTAGTTTAGTAAAAAAATTAGAAGAACTAGATATAGGAAGGCCATCAACTTACGCATCTATTATTCAGGTTATTCAATCTCGTGGATATGTAATAAAAAATGGTAAATCATTTTTTTTAAATGACAGAGGAAGAGTAGTAAATGTTTTTCTCGTAAACTATTTTAAAAAGTTTTTAGAATATAAATTTACTGCAGACATGGAGCAACAGCTAGATGACGTTGCAGCCAATAAAGCAGAATGGAAAGAAATAGTGCTAAATTTTTGGAGAGACTTTCAAAAGTTTATCGATGTGGTGATGAGTAAACCCAATAGAGAAGTAATTGATGTTATCAATGATGAACTCTCTCCAGTTATATTTAACAAAAAAGATGAAGGAATGAATACAAAATGTACCTCATGGACTAATTGTACGCATGATGGTTCTGGTGACTTGGGTATTAAAGTAGGAAAAATTGGTGGATTTATTGGTTGCTCTAAATACCCAGACTGCAAATACACTATTTCTATTGGTAATTTCATCAAAGAAGTAAATCCTAATAACAATGATGATGATATTATTACTTTTCCTAGAATTCTTGGTATTGACGCAGATACGAATAAAGAAATCTCAATTCAATTAGGTCCCTACGGATACTACCTTCAGCTTGGCAAAGAAACTGATGACGAGAAGCCAAAGAGAGTCACTTTACCAAAAAACTATGATCCGATGAATTTAGGAATGAACATTGCAAGTCAGCTTATAAAATTGCCAATCACTCTAGGTAATTATCCCAAAACAGAAGAACCTGTGATTGCTAATATTGGAGCCTATGGACCCTATGTGAAATACCAAGATATTTTTGCATCGCTTGGAAGAAAATTTGATGTATTAGAAATTGGTTTAGAACAGGCTGTTGAGTTAATCAATATAAAGAAAAATAAACCGACAAATAAAGTTAGAGAGATTGGTGTATTAAAAAGAAGACGTCAAAAGGCAAATCTATACAAAGGAAAATCTGGAAAATTTTATTTCAAGATAGGTATAATGAACTATAAAATTCCAAGTGAATATGATGGTGAAAATCTTACTATAGAAGACGTAGAGAAAATTCTCAAAGCTAATCGTTAAATTTTTTTTATATTTAATTCTTTTAACTGCTTGTCATCAATTTCTACCGGAGCATTCATCATTAAATCTTGCGCTCTTTGATTAAAAGGGAAAGCAATCACTTCTCTAATATTTTCATTATTACTGAGAAGCATAATAATTCTATCAAGGCCAGGTGCACACCCTCCATGAGGAGGAACTCCGTAATGGAAAGCTTCAAACAAAGCGCTAAATTTTGATTTTATAGTTTCCTCATTGTATCCTGCAATTTCAAATGCTTTTTTCATAATATCTGGTCGATGATTTCGAATGGCACCAGAGGATAATTCTATGCCATTGCAGACAATATCATATTGATAAGCTAAAACATTCAAAGGGTCAGAGCTATTCAGCATTTCCATTCCTCCTTGAGGCATAGAAAATGGATTATGGCTAAAATCAATTTTTCCTGTAATTGGATCTTTTTCATACATTGGATAATCTACAATCCAGCAAAATTCATATTTATTTTCATCAATTAGCTCTAATTCACGGCCTGCTTTTGCAATTACTTTTGAACCAAAATCATAAGATTCATGAGGCATATCACAGATAAATAACAATCCATCAGTTTTATTAAAATTATTTTTTTCAATCATATCCTGAAGTTTTTCAGGTTTGAAATTTTTAGCTAAAGGGCCCTTAGCCTCATTGTTTTCAAAATTGATATATCCCAAACCTTTTTTACCTTGATCGATAGCCCACTTATTCAAGTTATCGTAAAAGCTTCTTGGTTTACCTTGAGATTGTGAAGCTTCTATACAATTAACAACTGCACCTTTTTCAATTAACTTTTCAAAAATTTGAAGGCCCGAACCTTTAAAATACTCTGTTACATTTTTCAATCTGAGAGGGTTTCTTAAATCTGGTTTATCACACCCGAACTGTTCCATACTTTCTTTAAAAGTAAAAGTTGGGAATGGAAGACTATTTACTGTTTTTTGATCTTTCTTAAATTTATCAAATACATTAAATAACAATCTGCTAATGATATCTAAAACATCCTCCTGCGTAGCAAAACTCATCTCCATATCTATTTGATAGAATTCTCCAGGAGATCGGTCAGCCCTACTATCTTCATCTCTAAAACAAGGAGCTATTTGAAAATATTTATCAATACCTGATGCTATATATAATTGCTTGAACTGTTGGGGGGCCTGAGGTAACGCATAAAAAGAACCTTTGTGAATTCGTGATGGAACTAAGTAATCTCTTGCACCTTCAGGAGATGGTGCGGTTAAAATAGGTGTTGCTAATTCCATAAAACCTTCATTATTCATAAATTCTCGAACATAATTGATCACGCCATGTCTAAGTTTTAAATTTCTTTGCATTTTTTCACGACGAAGATCAAGATAACGATACTTCAATCTGACTTCTTCTCCATAATCATTTTCAGAGTTGACCTCAAGGGGCAGGACATTAGTACAATGGCTGAGATGTTCAAAAGATTTTATCTGAAGTTCAACTTCTCCGGATTCTAAATTTGGATTTATAGTTTCAGGTGTTCGTTCTGTTATTTCACCAGAAATTAAAATGACATCTTCATTTTTAATTTTAGATAAATTTTCAAACATTGAAGAGGAATTATCAACAACACATTGTAATAAGGAGCTAGAGTCTCTTAGATCAATAAATAATAAATTTCCGTGATCTCTAGATCTATTTACCCATCCAGATACGGTAATACTCTTTCCAACCAAATTTTTATTAATATCTTTTAAATAAAGGTCTCTATATTTGTTCATAATATTCACTAATTAGAGACAAATTAATATTATGGTTATTCTCATAAAGCAAATGGTTAATTACTTCAGCTGCTTGTAAAGCATCTTCATAAGTTCTTTCAATAAATTTCATTATATGAAAAATGATTTTAGGTTGAACTGAGATAGATTTATTTTTTAAAAATTTCTCAACTAATAAAAATAATAATTCATCCTGTGGGGAATCTATTGAGATAAATGTAAAAGATTTAAGCCGAGATAAGACATCAGGTATAATTTCTGAATTTGAGGAATTAATATCTAAACTATGACTAGAAAAGATAGTTAAATTTAAATTATTTGAAATAAAATATTGCAAAAAATGAAAAAAATTTTCTGAATTTAAAGGAAGTTGATTGATATCTAAATATACATCTGTTTCAAATTCTAACTTATTGGGAATATCGTAAATTAATTTTTTTTTATTAATTATTGAGAATGTTTTGGCCAAAGTTGACTTACCTGATTTATTTGGTCCGTATAAATAAACATATTTTTTATTCTCTTGAAGGGCATTAATAGCTAAATCATTTTCCTTTGATACAATGATCTGATCATCACCTGAGTTTTCAAAAGATAAAAAAGTTTGCACTAGAAAAAATTAATTAAGAAATGAAATTGCTGTTCATTGTAAAAACTTTCAATTTCTATTTCTAAATTCCTATTATTGTACGAAGTGATTTTAGGTGAATGCCCAAGATAATTTTTAGTTTTTAAGTATTTATCAGGGGCTATCTCAGTTCTAAAACTATTATCACTAAGTAACAAAAAATTATACCAAACTTCTCTTAAATTCTTTTGAATATTATTATCGCCTAACCTATAAGATAAATTTTTATAATTTAAATAAAGATATTTTTTTTTATCAAAAATCTTTTGATTAAATTGCGGGCAATCAG
>JAXOVD010000056.1:0-6134 GCA_036937365.1 Alphaproteobacteria bacterium | reverse complement strand
GCTCCATTATCAATGCGGCTCAAGGAGCTAATTATCTAATGGTAAAACCAGGGATGACTTCCATCGATTTAATTCAAGATATTAAAGCTGAAACACTTCTTCCCACAGGGGCTTATCAAGTGAGTGGTGAATTTGCTAGCTTACAGTTATTAGACTCCCAAGGGTTAGGTAAATACCCTGATTTGTTAATGGAGACGCTAAAAGTCTTTAGTCGAGCCAGAGCAGATTACATAATCACATACGGAGCAAGAGATATTGTCTCCTATTTATAATCATTCTTTCCATAATGCTTTACAGAGAAAAGAACAGGCTATCCCCCCCATATGGATGATGCGCCAAGCTGGTCGGTATCACAGTCACTATCAACTACTTAAACAAAAATATACCTTTGAACAACTTTGTCGTGAGCCTGATCTTGCTTGTGAGGTTACATTGGGCCCTATTCAAGAATTCGATTTTGATGCGGCAATTTTATTTAGCGACATTCTCTTTCCGTTAGATTTTTTGGGGATGGAATTATCCTTTAGTCCTGGTCCAATATTTGAAAAAAATTTAACCAAATCCATGTTAGATCATATGCAAATTTCTGCCTTTGAGGAATATATTCAATTTCAACATCAAGCACTTCAAAATATTCGCTCTTCTCTTCCACCAAATAAATCTCTGATTGGCTTTACGGGAGGTCCCATTACACTGTATCATTTTGCTATTCGCAATAATCCCATTGCAGATAATTTGTTTAACCAAGCGCTTCCCGTTTTACAAAAACTCATTGAAAAGAATATCTCTATTCAATTTCAAAATGATATCGACTTATTAATGATTTTTGATACTGAAGCTAATCAATTGACTGATCAAGAATTTCAGGACTTTTGCCTTCCTTTTATTAGACAAATAGCTAATCAATACCCCAACCAGATTGGTTATTTTACTAAAAATATATCTGCTAATAAATTTGAACTTCTTAAAAAAATATCAAATTTGCAATTAACGGTTTTAGGAACTCAGCATAATATTTTCCAAGAGCTTCCTCAAACCCACTTATCTCTTCAAGGAAACTTTTCTAATGATCTTTTAACTATTCCAGAAAAATCAGATTTTCTTTCCGCTCTCGAAGAATACATCAACTTATGTCAATCGTATGATGTTCGTCAGCGGACTGGGTGGATTGCAAGTTTAGATCATGGAGTACAAAAGATCACACCTGAGACTAATATTCACCTTTTTATTGACCAAATAAGAACTAAATTAGCCTAAAAAACGTACTTTTTTTCAATGGCAAACTTCAAAGGCAATGAGCTTTATATTCATGGATCTGGTTTAAAGACGGGCATCCTCCTGACTAATTTAGGAACACCAGACGAACCCACACCACCGTCACTCAGAACCTACCTTCGACAATTTCTAAGTGATGGCAGAGTCATTGAAACGCCCAAAGCCATTTGGTGGTTGATTTTAAATGGGATCGTTCTTCGTACCCGACCCGCTAAATCAGCGAAAGCCTATCAATCCGTTTGGACTGATGATGGATCGCCTTTATTGCTTTATACAAGAAAACAAAAAAACCTTGTTAAAGAAAAATTAGAAAAAAAATATCCTAATCTTGTTTTTGATATAGGAATGAGATACGGCAATCCGAGTATTGCTGAAGGATTAAATAATTTACGAAATCAAAATTGTGATCGTATAATTGTATTACCTCTCTATCCTCAATATTGCGCAGCAACAACTGGTTCAACTTTTGATGCTGTTGCTGCTGAACTTCAACAATGGCGATGGGTGCCTTCTTTAAGATTTATTGGAAGCTACTTCGACCAGCCTCTTTATATTCAAGCCTTAAAAAATAGCATTGAAGAATTTTGGAGTAAAAATGATAAACCCAAAAAACTGTTATTTAGTTATCATGGTATTCCCAAAAAATATTTAGATAAAGGTGATCCGTATCATTGCTTCTGTAGAAAAACAACTCGACTAGTTGCAGAGTCCATGAACTTACCAGAAGATAGTTACATGACCACTTTCCAATCAAGATTTGGTCCTGCAGAATGGCTTCAGCCCTATACTGACAAAACAATTGAACGGTTAGCTAAAGAGGGAACTGATGATATCCACGTTATTAGTCCTGCATTTTCTTCAGACTGTTTAGAGACTATTGAAGAACTCAATGAAGAAAATCGTGAAATTTTTATGGATAATGGGGGGAAAAAATTTGGATATATCCCCTGTCTTAATGATCGAGAAGATCATATACTCCTCCTGACTTCGTTGCTAGAAAACGAATTGCATGGATGGGTATGATCAATCAAATACAAAATCAACAACAACAAGCTGAAAAATGGTTTAAAGAACTGCGCAATCTAATGGTTGGGGCTATCCAAAAAGTTGATGGTTCAACTTTTCAAGAAAAGGAATGGCAAAGACCGGGTGGAGGGGGTGGTTTAATGTCCATTCTAAAGGGTGAAGTCTTCGAAAAAGTTGGCGTGAATATCTCTACAGTGTATGGAGAGTTTAGTGAAGAATTTAGAAATAGTATGCCCGGAACTGAGGAGGATCCTAGTTTTTGGGCAAGTGGTATATCGGTTGTCGCGCACATGAAAAACCCTAAAATTGCGGCTGCTCATTTTAACACGCGTTATATTACCACCAAAGGAAAACAATGGTTTGGAGGAGGCTGTGACTTAACCCCTGCTATTCCGGAAGAAAAAGAAACTGAAAATTTTCATGAAGGCTTAAAAAGAACCTGTGATCCTCACAACAAAGAATATTACGAGCAATTTAAAAAACAGTGTGATGAATACTTTTATTTAAAGCATCGAAAAGAACCGAGAGGTATTGGGGGTGTTTTCTTTGACTATATTAGTAATAATTTTGAAAAAGATTTATTTTTTATAAGAGATATAGGCCAGTATTTTATTAACTTCATAATTGATAACGTCAATCGAAAGAAAGATCTTGATTACACCGAAGATGATTTAAAAGCGTTATCTCAAAAAAGATCTCGATATGTAGAATTTAATTTATTGTATGACCGAGGAACTTTGTTTGGTTTAAAAACAGGGGGCAATATAGATGCTATACTAATGTCAATGCCTCCAGAGGCAAAATGGAGTTAACCAATGTATGAAACTTTAAAAGTACTTCATATTATTTCTTTTGTATCTTGGTTTGCTGGTCTCTTTTATCTACCAAGACTATTTGTTTATCATGTTGAGAATAATACCAATAGAGAAATGAATGAGGTTTTTCAAAAAATGGAATACAAGCTTCTTCGAATTATCATGAATCCTGCGATGATCTTAACGTGGGTTTTTGGCTTAGGTCTTATCCACTATGTTGGGTTTGCTTGGTGGCTAGCTTTAAAGCTAATCCTAGTAGGTATTTTAACAGCTTTTCATATGTATTTAGCCAAAATTAGAAAAAACTTAGAACATAATTATCGAGATTATACATCCAAATATCTAAGAATAATTAATGAGGTTCCCACTATCCTTCTGGTCCTAATTGTAATACTAGTAGTGGTGAAACCTTTTTAATTTATGGATCTCACTCAAGGCAATATACAAAAACAATTAATTAGTATGGCTGTGCCTGCTGGCATCGGCATGCTTTTTTATACTCTTTATAATGTTGTTGATACTTTTTATGCAGGATTGATTAGCACGGAAGCCTTAGCCGGACTGGCTATTTCTTTTCCTGTTTATTTCATTCTCCTTGCTTTTGCTGTTGGATTTGGACAGGGCACCACTGCTTTAGTTTCAAATTTATTAGGGTCGAAAAAAGAGGAAGAGGCTATTAACATTTATATTCAGTCATTAACTATTTCTCTCCTACTCTCGGTTTTAATAGGCTTTATAACCTATAAAATTTCAGAACCAGTTTTTATATTTTTTGGAGCCAGCGGGCTATTTTTAGAAAATGGCTTACGTTACATGCAAACTTTAGCTTTTGGAGCTCCTTTTTTTATTTTTGCAAATGTCATTAACTCTTTTTTATATGCTCAAGGTGATACTAAAAAAAATAGAAATGCATTAATCATTGGTTTTTTTATCAATTTAATTTTTAATCCTGTTTTATCTTTAGGGTTCGGCCCCTTTCCGGCATTAGGAACCATGGGGATCGCTATCGCAACGATCCTTTGTCAAATATTCAATGTAATCTACCTAGGGTACTTTGTTTTAAAGAGTCCTTTATCTCATAAATTTAAATTGAGCTATTGTAAAATCAAAACAAGGATGTCTCTTGATATTCTTAAACAGGCCTTTCCAGCTAGTATGAATATGTTGCTCATTGGAGTTGGTTTTTTTATCATTCAAAAATATGTGACGGGTTATGGAGCAGTGGCAAGCGCAGGCTATGGTATCGCGCTTCGAATTGAACAAATTATTCTTTTGCCAGCCATCGGCTTAAACACCGCCATGTTAAGCATGACTGGTCAGAATTATGGAGCTAAAAATTTTGATCGGATCTATGAAGCGTTCGTCATATCTCTCAAATTGGCTTTATTTTTAATGGTCTTTGGCTCAGCTATTCTTTTTTTAGCTGGAGAATGGATGGCCCTTTTATTTACAAGAGATGTAGAAGTTATTCAAGTTGCAGGGGGTTATTTGTTTATGGCCGCATTTCTAACGTTTGTATATCAAGTGATTCATCAAAGTGGATCGGTTTTATCAGGAATGAAGAAACCCACCATCAATGCTTTTTATACCCTTTTAAGACTTGCTATCATTCCTCCTTTTACCTTTTATTTTTTTTCTCAAACCCTAGGACTTGGATTAATAGGAATCTGGTGGGCCATTCTTTGTAGTAATATTATTGCTGCTTTTTTAATTTTTTTTCACATGCGATATTTAATTAAAAAAGAGGGATTAATTTTTAAAACTGCTACTGCTATTTAATTCTAAACTTATTCTCTAATCTTCGAACGAAGAAAGATGCAATTAGTATTAAAGCTAAATATTCCAGGACTAAGAATGAATATATTTCCAAGGGTCGATAAGTGGTAACAATTAATTCATTGGCTCTTCGAGTCAAGTCTCCCAAGCCGATTACAGAAATAAGAGAACTCATTTTTAAAATATAAATCCCCTGATTCATGAGCGCAGGAGTGATTATTCTAATCGCCTGAGGTAAGGTTACTTTTAAAAAAACTAGACTGGGTTTAAGTCCTAAAGATCGGGCAGCTTCAATTTGGCCTTTTTTGATAGCCTGAATACCAGATCGATAGATTTCTGAAATAAATGCTGACTCATGTAAAACTAAAGTAATCACTCCTGCTACAAAGGGGTTAAAAGATAAACTTCCACCAAATATAGAAGGTAAGCCATAATATATCCAAAGCAATAAAACTAGAACTGGGATTGCTCTAAAAATTTCTACATAAATAATATTTATTGAATGAATAGTTTTTTTGGAACTAAAGGTAGGTAGAGTAATAAGCAATCCTACGACTGCTGCTAATATTAAACTAATAAATGAAATCCAAATTGTTGTCCAAAGACCCCCAATTAAGAATTCAATATTAGATAGTCCTTGCGGATGAAATGGATTGATTGAAAACCAGGCAAAGTTATAAGATCCTGTACAACTAGATAAAAAAAAAGGTGAAAATAAAATTATAAATTTCTTCATGAATAGTAATAAAATAACGATTGTAAGTTAGAAAACCAGATTTAAGTCAGATCTTTTAAATCTTCCAAGTGTTTATTTAAAGCCCTTGTGGAAAGTTGAATTTCATAAATAAACATTAAAATTGCTATAGAAAAAATTAAAACACCTAATCCAAAACAGTTTAAAGCCATCTGAAATTCCTCTAAATAGCTTGCAAAAATACTTAATAAATTACAAAGGAAACTTATTCCTGATAAAGATTGAATGGCTCTGACTAACCTTAATCGTTTTGTTAAAATTGTAATTTGATCAAGATAATGAATCGCAGTCTTTTTGGATTGCTTATCCGTCACAATTAAATCATGAATATTTCTTATGAGAGATGCAAGAGATGTATATCTATTGCCGAATGAAATCATCATTAAAGGAATAGCGGGGAAGAGAAGAGCTGGATAAAGAGTTGTAAAATTACTCATTTTTTTAAGAGAAGAGTGGTCAGTTTTCTTTAGGAGGGAATAGCTGAGAAT
>JAXOVD010000055.1:0-6267 GCA_036937365.1 Alphaproteobacteria bacterium | reverse complement strand
GATGCTATTTTATTGCTCATATTATTATGTAATCCGGCTTTTTTACCACATCATGGGAGCGAATAAGAACATACAAATGACGCATCAAGCAATTGATAGGGGGTCAATATCAATATGTAAAAAACGTTTATTTTTCGGGCTTAATTGAGATAGTAATTTGGATATTTTGCTATTTAACTGGGCATATGAGGCCTCTTTAAAGTAAAAGTTCTCTTGATAATGGTTTTTTTTATAGGGAATCAATGACGGGGTAGGACCGAGCACTCCTAGTTGAAGTTTTTTAGAGATTTCCAGGACCTCTAAGCAAAGCGAGCGCAACTCCGGGTAATGCGGGTGGACCAATTGTAATTGAGCAATTTTAGCATAAGGGGGAAGATGGCTTTGTTTTCTTCGCGCCAGTTCATTTTGGATAAAATTATCTCTGTTTTGATCTTTGATACTTTGAAAGATTGGATGTTGGGGGCTATACGTTTGAATTAGCACCTTGCCTCGTTCCCCCTCTCTTCCCGATCGGCCAGCGACCTGCTGCAGTAACTGATATGTTTTCTCCATGGCTCGAAAATCAGGACTAAACAAACTCGAGTCACCATCAATGATATTAACAAGTTTCAAGTTTGGAAAATGAAATGACTTGCCGATTATTTGTGAGCCAATGAGTAAATTGGTTTCTTGTTGAAATATTTTTTCCATCATTTGTTTTTTATTTTTTTTAGAGCTGAGTGTGTCGCTAGAAAAAACTTGACTTTGAAAACCAGGAAATAACCGTGTCACCTCTTCTTGGAGTCGCTCCAACCCGATGCCCAAGGAAATAAATTGATCAGCAGAACACATTTTACAAACTTGTTGAGGATCATAAAAGCTCGAGCAGTGATGACAAATCAGTCGGTCTATTTTTTTATGGTAAACTAAATTGACCGCGCAGTGTTGACACTGAATCGCCGTATGACAGCTCACACAAATTTTAGTAGGGGCATACCCTCGTCGATTTAAAAAAAATAAAACTTGCCCTTTGCTTTTGAGAACTGACATTGTCTCATCGTAAATTTCTTTTGAAATCCAACTTTTAGAACTGGGTCGGTGAACATTCATATCAATAACAGAAATTGCCGGTAAGGCGGTTTGATGAAACTGCTGGGTTAAATGATGAGCGGTGATTTTTTGATTTTCCGCATTAAACAAACTCTCCAGTGATGGCGATGCGCTCACCAAGGTGCAAATACTATTACAGCATTTAGCTTTATAAATAGCCATATCTCGAGCATGATAACGAGGGCCTTCTTCTTGTTTATATGAAGAGTCGTGTTCCTCATCACAAATAATCATTTGTAAATTTTCAAACGGCAAGAGAACAGCCGATCGAGCCCCCACGATAACACAAGGCTCTCCCTTTAAAAGGGACTGAAGAATTCGACTTTTTTGTGATCGAGTTTGTTTGGAATGCCAAATAAAAGGCTCGCATCCAAAGTAACTTTTAAACCGCTTGGTCCACTCTTCCGTTAAAGCGATTTCTGGCAATAAAACGAGCGACTGACCTCCTTGCATTAAAGTTTCCTCAATTAGCTTGAGGTATAATTCTGTTTTTCCCGATCCGGTTACCCCATCTATTAAATGGGTTTTAAATCCCTGCTTGAACTGTCCTATATCATCAAAGATTTTTTGTTGTTCCGGATTTAATTTGATTTCTTTTTGCATTTGATCAAAAAGAAAGTTTTTGGTGGTCAGCCTTATTTCTTTTGTTTCAAGCAGTTCTTTAAACTGCTTGGGTTTGAATTCGAATGACTTGATTAACTCTTTTTGGGATGAGAAAATTTTTCCTTTGTAACTCAAAAAACTTTTGAGCTGACCGTCTGGATATTGTTGAATGGCCATTTTAAAAACCATTCCTAAATCAATAAAGTAATGGCTGGAGAGATATTGATAAAAATTTAAATTTTCTTGATTAATGATGTGGGGAGACGCTTTTTGAATTTTGAGGATTTTTTTTATATCAAAGGTGATATTTTCAACTTTGCACTCGGATAATACAACTCCTGTCGCCGTTTTTTTTCTTAAAGGAATTTGGACAATTGAACCGATAGGGAGGGGCTGATCAAATTTATAAGTTAAACCTTCGTTAATTTGGCTGAGAGGGATAACTTCATAATAATAAGACATTTTTTAAATTCGATTCTTACTTATAATATAATGAAATGAATTTTACAGAACTCCTAGAACATTCAAATGTTGATAAGTCTGTCATTGAGGATTTTGAAAATTGGCTCTTTCACCTCAAAGACATCAAGGGGTACTCGAAAAATACTTATCACTCCTATTGTTATGATATTTGTGATTTTTTCATTTTCTATCACTACTACCATCAAGAGCCATTATCCCATGGAATTCTTCCAAACCTCAATCTTCAAACTTTTCGTGCTTGGGTAGCCGACATGGCGGGGGCACGAGACTATCAAAACGTTTACAAAAAACCTCTCTCGGCGAGATCACGGCGACGATCAATAAGCTCTTTAAAAAGCTTTTTAAAATTTTCCGCTTCGAAAATAGAGGGGTACAAATTTGGCTATAGCGAAATTCAGCTCTTAAAAAACCCGAAAATCCCTCGAACTCTCCCTAAACCCATATCTGAAGAACAAATCGATCAACTCATGGAAGAGTTGGTGAAAATATCTAAAAAAAGCTGGGTTCAAAAAAGAAATTTAGCTCTTCTGTATCTGCTCTATGGCTGTGGCTTGCGCATAGCTGAGGCTCTTTCTGTCACGAAAAACCATTTGCGAGAAAAAAGCTCCATCACTGTAATGGGCAAGGGTAACAAAGAGAGAATGATACCCATGCTGGATATTGTTTATCAGAAAGTGGAGAGTTATTTATTAGAGCTCCCTTATGATTTAGAGTCTCATGAGCCAATCTTTGTAGGAGACCGAGGCGCCCCTTTAAAGGCATCGGCATTTCAACGAGACTTAAAACAAGCACGCATTAATTTAGGACTTCCTAATACCTCAACACCTCATGCACTTCGCCATAGTTTTGCTACTCACTTACTTAAGAATGGGGGTGATTTACGCGTTATCCAAGAGCTATTAGGACATAGTTCTCTTTCAACAACTCAAATTTACACAGAAGTTGATGATGTTAGTTTAGAGAAAACTTATCGAGAAAAAAATCCTAGTAAGTAATTAACTACCTTTGACGATAAAATGAGGATTTAAAATATGATCCTTTTGATAAATTAATCTTTCACCTTGAATATCTTGTACGGTTCCCCCAGCGCCTTCAACAACGGCTTGAGCCGCTGCTGTGTCCCACTCGGAGGTTGGAGCAAACCGAGGATAAAGATCAGCTTTTCCTTCTGCGACCATGCAAAGTTTAATGGAGCTGCCTGATTGTAGTAATTCATATCGAGGAAATTGAGAAATATATTTTTTAGTTTCTTCATTTAAATGACTTCGACTCGCAACTATCCGGATGGGATCTGCTACTGGTGAAGTTTGTATCTGCTCTAGAACGGCGTCTTGTATTTTGAAAGAGTTTTTATGAAGACCGCCCACATATAAAGATTTCCTTGTCGGGGAATAAACGTAACCCGCAACAGGATATCGATTTTCAATTAAAGCGATGTTCACAGTAAATTCTCCATTTTTATTAATGAATTCCTTTGTTCCATCAAGAGGGTCAACCAACCAGTATTTCGAAGCTTTGGTATAAATATCATCACTTTCCTCTGAGATGACGGGAAAATTTGTCGATTTTAGGCATTCGTTGATAAGCTCATGGGAGACAAGATCCGCTTTCGTTAAAGGGCTTTGATCCTCTTTGATTTGAATATCACCATTAAAATTGCCATAAATTTCCATGATTTTTTGACCACAATGCTCTAAACAAGGGATGATTTGATCAACAAATTCAAAATGTCGTAATTTGTTAAATAATTCCATTTTTTATAATAGTGATAATTTTTTTCTATACATTGAGCTATAAATTAGTAAATTTGCGCGAATACGTCATAAAACTTAATTACTATGAATCCTACTTTATTTTATAATAATAACCCATCATTAAAACACCCCGCATGGGATACTGATAGTCATTATAAATTATTAGCTCAAAAGAAAATTTTTAAAACTAAACGTTCTTATGAAAGATGGGTAGAAAAAGAAAACTTCCTTCCTCATAATCTTAATCTTGAAAATTATAAAGATGCTCTTGGCGATCGCATCAACTCCTTAATACAAAATTATTTTATTCAGGAGTATGAAAGACAAAGAAAATTAATTTTATTTATCCAATATTTTGAAAGTAAAAATCATAAATTTATTTTTGCTAATGACCGAAGAAAAGGACGACTTTGGGTAAAAGTTAAATCCAATAAAATAGAAGATATTTATGAGGGTATAAAATATTTTTTAAAGCTGCGAAAAAAAAATATTGTTCTTTTTCCTAGCCAAGACTTACTTCCAAAGTTTCAAGATTTTCAATTTCCTGTCACTAAAAATAAATACCAAATTGAATTTCCCAATTATATTTTTCAAGCCACTGAAATCGATCCCACCAAAACTATTTTTACGAAGAGTTTTAGCCTTAAACAAAATAGTTATCTCTCTGACTTAGAGGCAGAAAGCATCCATATTATTCGAGAAGTAGTCAGTGAAACTAAAAATCCTGTGATGCTCTATTCGGT
Source organism: Alphaproteobacteria bacterium (assembly GCA_036937365.1). Lineage (GTDB taxonomy): Bacteria > Pseudomonadota > Alphaproteobacteria > HIMB59 > HIMB59 > HIMB59. Next base: position 1,595 of record JAXOVD010000055.1, on the reverse strand, counting down.
TGGCAAAGACAGCTCTGTCATGCTGCACTTAGCTCAAAAGGCTTTTTATCCTAGTCCTCCCCCTTTTCCCTTAATGCACGTGGATACCAGATGGAAATTTAAAGAAATGTATTTATTTCGAAATTGGATGGCACAAAAATCCAACATGAAACTCATCACGCACATTAACCCCGAAGGCGTCAAATCAAATATCAATCCCTTTGATCATGGATCCTCTGTTCACACTGACATCATGAAAACACAAGGGCTCAAGCAAGCCCTCGATCAATATCAATTTGATGCAGCCTTTGGAGGAGCTCGACGAGACGAGGAAAAGTCACGCGCCAAAGAGAGAATTTTTTCTTTTCGTACCGCCTCTCATCAGTGGGATCCTAAAAACCAGCGACCCGAACTTTGGAACTTGTATAATGCCAAGGTCAATAAATCCGAGAGTATTCGGGTATTTCCTCTTTCCAATTGGACCGAATTAGATATTTGGCAGTACATCTATCAAGAACAAATTCCTATTGTCCCTCTTTATTTTGCCAAAACCCGACCTGTCATACATCGAGATGGGATGATCATGATGGTCGATGATGATCGTCTTAATTTACAACCTCATGAAAAAATTGAGTTAAAAAAAATACGCTTTCGAACACTAGGCTGCTATCCCCTAACAGGTGCGATTGAATCAGAGGCGGATAGTTTAGAGAGTATCGTTTTAGAATTACTTCAATCCAAAACCTCTGAGCGTCAAGGCAGAGCGATTGATGCCGACTCCAGTAACTCGATGGAAAAGAAAAAGCTCGAGGGGTACTTTTAATGAAACATTCAACAGCGATTAATCAATATCTCAAAGAACAAGCCTCGCTTGATCTTCTTCGCTTTATTACATGCGGTTCGGTTGATGATGGCAAGAGTACGCTGATTGGAAGAATGCTTTATGAGTCTCAAATGATTTTTGATGATCAGGTGGCCTCTTTAAAAAAGGACTCTCAAAAGCATGGCACGCAGGGAGAGGAAATAGACTTTGCTTTACTGGTAGACGGTTTGTCGGCAGAAAGAGAACAAGGTATTACGATTGATGTGGCCTATCGTTTTTTTTCCAGCAGTAAGAGAAAATTTATTGTAGCGGACACACCCGGTCATGAACAATACACGCGCAATATGGCAACAGGCGCTTCAACCGCTGACTTAGCCATTTTGTTAGTCGATGCTCGTCATGGAGTCATAACCCAAACAAAGCGTCATTCCTTTATTGTCTCTTTACTTGGAATAAAAAAAGTAATTCTGGCGATTAATAAAATGGATTTAGTCAACTACGATCAAAAAACTTATCAGCAGATTGATCAAGATTATCGAGATTTTGCAAAAAATTTAAATATTGAACATATCCAAAGCATTCCCATTTCTGCTCTCAAAGGGGATAACGTTTATGAAAAGTCTAAAATGATGAAGTGGTATGATGAACCAACGCTTTTTAGTTATTTAGAAACAGTCAAGGTATCGTCTGCAAAATCTTCAAAATTTATTTTACCTGTGCAAAGAGTAAATCGACCTAATTTAGATTTTCGAGGATACTCTGGAACGATTGTCTCCGGAAATATCAAAGTTGG
>JAXOVD010000054.1:0-6269 GCA_036937365.1 Alphaproteobacteria bacterium | reverse complement strand
GATTAAACTCTAATGTTAAAGAAATTGGATAAGCTGATGAAATTTATATTTAAAATTTATTTCAAAAATATTAAACCTATAGAAAATATTAGTGTTTTGTTATCTTGGAAATGAATATTTTTTTAGCGAGTGAACTTGATAGAACTTAAATCAAAATTTGATTTTGTATCCTTTAGAAAAAATGTAAGCGATCGTAGATAAATTCATGATACAGAAAATGATAATCATCGATAAACTAATAGTAATACTGACATCAGACATTTCATAAAAACTCCAACGAAAACCACTAACTAAATATAAGACGGGATTGGCCAAAGAAACTTTTTGCCAAAACTCTGGTAGCCACGCAATGGAGTAAAGGGAGCCGCCTAAAAAAACCATGGGAGTAATTATAATTGTGGGTATAAGAGATAATTGTTCCCAGTTAGTTGAAACAACGCCAATTAAAAAACCAAGCAAACTAAAAGTAAGAGCTGTTAACACTAACATTAAGATCATTACTAATGGATGAGCAATTGAAATTTCCACAAACAAACTTGCGGTTCCCAAAATAAGCGCTCCTAAAATAATGGATTTTGAGGTTGCGGCACCCACAAAGCCCATCACTATTTCCCATGAGGAAAGGGGTGCTGCATAGATTTCATTAATCGTCCCTAAAAATTTGGGAAAGAAAATCCCTGAAGCTGCGTTAGAAAGACTTTGAGTTAAAAGAACCAGCATCATTAAACCTGGAACAATAAACGAACCATAACTGACATCCTCTATAAGAGGAATTCGAGAACCAATCGCACTTCCAAAAACGACAAAATAAAGAGAGGTTGAGATGACGGGAGAGAGAATACTTTGAATAATGGTTCTTCTCATTCGATCCATTTCATGTAAATAAATAGCTTTTACCCCAATCCAGTTCATGCGCTCTCCTTTAATAATTGCTCAAAAATATTTTCCAGCGAAGTTTGAGCTGACTTTAAATCTCGTAACTTTAAACCTGCATTTTTAATCTCTTGCAAAAGGGTAGTAATTCCAGTGCTTTCAGCTTGTGAATTATACGTAAAGCACAAGGCCTGGCCATTTTCAGTAATGGATAAATTGTAGTTTTTCAAACCTTCCGGAATAGATGAAATCTTATCTTGAAGTTCAATAGTTAAAAGTTTTTGACCCATTTTTTGCATTAAGTCTTGTTTGTTAGCTGTAATGATAATTTCCCCGTGGTTGATGACTGATACGCGATCAGCAATAGCTTCTGCTTCTTCAATATAATGTGTAGTTAAAATAATAGTCACTCCTTTATCTTGGAGTTGTTTCACAACCCGCCACATATCTCGACGTAAAGTAATATCAACACCCGCGGTGGGCTCATCTAAAAAAAGAATTTGAGGTTCATGGCTAAGCGCTTTAGCAATAAGTGCACGGCGCTTCATGCCTCCCGATAATTCTCTTAAACGATTATCTTTCTTATCCCAAAGACTTAAATCTTTTAAAACTTTTTCAATGACAGCTGGATTTTTCTTTTTTCCATAAAGTCCGCGCGTAAAGGAGACATTCTGAAAAACTTTCTCAAAGGCCTCTAGCTGTAATTCTTGAGGAACCAACCCAATCATCGAGCGCGTTTTGCGAAAATCTTTAACCACATCATAGCCGTCCACTGTAATAGTTCCTGAGTTGGGGACCACGACTCCGCAGATGGCATTAATCAAGGTAGTCTTCCCTGCTCCGTTAGGTCCCAGGAGAGCTAGAATTTCACCACGATTAATTTCTAAATTAATCCCTTTTAAAGCTTCAAAGCCTCCTGCGTAAGATTTGCGAACATTATCAATTTTAATTAAAGTTTGATTAGTCATATTTAAGTGAAGTACCCTATATTATAAGACATAAACAGCAATATGGTTTTAGGGTGTTTTAGCTTTTTTGCTTTTTTCAATTAAATAGGTACTTACAAGGACTGCTATTAAAGCCACGATAATTTTATAGGTGATTTTTTCCCCCAAAAATAAGTATCCAAAGATTAACCCAAAAATAGGGATGATATAAGCTACCTGAGATTGAAAGACTAATCCGTTACTTTTTAAAATATAAAATCTCATCAACCAAGCAATGGCCGTGGCGACCACACCCAAATAAAAGAGAGAAATCGTTGAACTCCACGAAGGTCTTAATTCGGTAGGATTTTCAACGATAAAAAGCACCGGTAGAAGCATAATCACCGCCCAGACTAAAATACTAGACGTCAGTGTTTCATTTTTGACGTGTTTGAGCTTTAAAGATAGTAGTCCTCCTAAGGTATAACAAAAAGGGCCGAGAATAATAATCAGAGCAAAGAGGTAGTTTGATTGATTAATTAAAAGATCATCGGAGAATAAAAAAACAATCCCTAAAAAACCAATAATAATTCCGAGAAGTTTGAGAAAATTAATTTTCTCATCTTGAATAAATAACTGACCTAAAATTGTAGCAAAAATCGGAGCAGTTGACATTAAGATGGCGGCCATATTGCTTTGAACTTTGACAATACCAAAAGAGATAAAAAAGAAAGGAAGAATTAAATTCACTAAGCCAATGGAAGCATACATTTTCCAATGTTCTCCAAAGGCATCAATTTTAATTCCTTTCATCCAACAATATAAAACCATCACGAGCGCTGCGAAAAAAATACGCCCAAATGCAATTGCCATAGGGGTATACGTATCAGAGGCGATTTTGATATTAAAAAATGCGCTTCCCCAAATCGCCGCTAAGATGATCAGTAAAAAAAAATCTTTCAGAGAAGCTTTATGCATTAATCAAGAGTAAACTGAACTCGCTTGTTCATTTTACCCTTACTCTCATATTTTAAAAATTTAAATTCCCCAATCTCTTGGGTGTTGGCCACATGGGTTCCTCCACATGGTTGAAGGTCTATCGTGCCGATTTTTACCAGGCGAATTTGGCCATTTGTGCGCGGCGGTTGAACGGACAATGTGCGAACCAATTCTGGTTGGGCGTCTAGTTCCTCATTGGTAATCCATTGATAGGAAATGGGGTGGGCTTGTTGGATAAAGTCATTAATAATTTGGTTGAGGGTTTCAAATTCAAATGTCTCCTCCCCTAAATCAAAATCAATTCGGCTTTTCTCCAGGCCAATCGAGCCTCCGGTGACATAGTACGGAAGTGCGGCACACAGCAAGTGCATGGAGGTATGCATTCTCATTAAACGAAAACGGTGATCCCAATCAATCCTCCCCTTCACTTCTCCAGAAGTCTCTTCCACCGGACTTTCAAGAACGTGCGCTATTCCTTTTTCATGCTTAATTGTATTGATAACATTCACTTTTTGACCATTCACTTCTAAATACCCCTTATCTCCGGGCTGCCCTCCACTTTGAGCATAAAAACAGCTATCCGCTGTGATAATTTTCTCTTCCTCTACTGCAACAATGGGAGCTTGAAACTCTTTGCTATAACTATCGTTTAAAAAAATCATTGTTTGCTCTCTTCAATCTTATATTCCACACAGGCCTCAATGCCGCCTTGCGTGTTACTCTCGAGTTTACACTCTTCATAGAAACCATAATACTCAAAACTTGAAGCAACATAGAGCGCGATGCCCATAATCGAAAATACAACTACAGCATAGATAATTTGTTTTACTTTCATTAGATTAATCGATCCTGAAATCCTATCAGGTGTTTATTGACGATGACATCTGATTTTTTTAAAGGTCGAAGGAGCTCAATCCCCTCTAGGCTGATACACCGGCTTAAGGCAACATAGAGCTGACCAGGTGCAAAAGAACCCTGACTCATATCAATGATTACTTTTTCAAACGTTTGTCCTTGGCTTTTGTGAATGGTAATCGCCCACGCCAGTCGCACAGGATACTGTTTAAAAGAGCCTGTTACATTTTCTAAAACTTCCTGTTGAGTATCATCATAGGAGTATTGTATACGATCCCACTTCTCTTTTTTAACCTCATAGATTTTGTGATTTATTTTTACTTTAATTTTTTTTTCAGCAATATCATGAATGGTGCCAATCGAGCCATTAACCCATCGCTTCTCTGGATCATTTTTAATCATGATTACTTGCGCTCCCTTTTTAAGTTTTAAGACTTCATCGGTGGGAAATAATTCTTTATAAAACATTCCCGTGGCTTGAGCGCGATACGAGAACTCTTCGGTTTTTAATTGTTTGAGATAATTTTGATTAATGCTACTTGCTCGCGCATTGGTCGTTGTTAAGATAATTTTACCTTCATCCATTTCAAAGTTATCGACCAACGAATTATTCAAATGTTCAATTTGAGAACTGGTGATCGAACCATCGCGAACAGAATTTAAAAGATAAATAAAATGATCATCGGTTTGACGATAAATACTTTGTAATTCAAGGGTTTTGAACTGGGCGTCTTGGAAAATATTGGAGTGAAAGAAAAATTGGCCGTTTGGATACATTCGCTCAAGCAAACTAGATTCATCCATATTGACGACGGGTGGCAATTGAAATAAATCCCCAAAGACAATGACTTGCACCCCGCCGAACGGTTGGGTAAGTTTTTTTCGATGAACCCGAAGCGAATAGTCAATCGCATCAAAGACATCTGCTCGAACCATGGAAATTTCATCAATAATAAGAGTCTCTAAGTTTTGAAGTAATTCAACTTGTCTTACTTTTTTAATATGGCGCGTTTGAATAACTTTTGGCGGAAAGCCAAAAAAGGAATGAATGGTTTGCCCTTTCACTCGAATGGCCGCAACTCCTGTGGGCGCTAGAACCGCTGTATTTTTTTGGGTAACCGAGCGAAAATACGCCAACAACGTCGACTTACCACTACCTGCTTTACCAGTAATATAAAAATGATCTTTGGTGTTTTCTAATTGTTCGACAATCGTCTCAAACTCTTCACTGAGCACAAAATCATCAGGCAGGAGACTGTTGTAATTTTTTTTATAACCCATCAAGAACCTCTTTGATCATTTGGAAACATTCTTTGACCGTTCCTTTTTGAATTTGAAGTCGAGATAACCTCGAAGGGAATTGAAGTTTTTTGACATAAATTGTTTTTTGATAGCACACCCCTGCATAAACAAGACCCACTGGTTTTGTTTTAGTTCCCCCTCCCGGTCCCGCTACCCCCGTCGTAGAAAGGGTTAGCTGGCATTTTGAAATTTTAGCTAAATGAAAACACATCTGAGCGCAGACTTGGCGGCTCACCGCCCCATGTTGGCGAAGAGTTTCGGGTTTGACTTTAAGAAATTGTTTTTTAGCATCGTTAGAATAGGTAATCATTCCTGTTTGATAAATTGCAGAAACGCCTGAATAAGAAGTAAAGGCTGCAGCCAATATCCCTCCGGTGCACGACTCCGCAGTTGCTACTGTGATCTTCTTTTGGATCAAATCCTTGATAATGCGAGATTCAAATTTCATTAGATATCTATACTTATTATATAGGCTATTAAAAAACAAACCCTCAATTTCTTTGTGATAGAAAAATTAAATTACTTATTGACTAATTTTTTAGCTTTTTCTCGTAAGATATATTTTTGGATTTTCCCGGTGGAAGTTCGAGGGATATTTTCAAAAAAATAATATTTGGGAATTTTATAAGAAGCCAAATGGTTAGCGCACCATTGTTTTGCTAGATCTTCTGGCCATTGAGATTGATCTTTGGTCTCAATAAATGCACAAGGAACCTCTCCCCATTTTTCATCAGGGACAGCAATAACAGCCGCGGCACTGACAAGCTCATTTTTAAGAAGAGCTTCTTCTATTTCGATGGAGGAAATATTCTCACCTCCTGAAATAATAATATCCTTCGAGCGATCTTTTAATTGCAGATAGCCATCGGGATGCATCACCGCTAAATCTCCTGAGTGAAACCACCCACCCGCAAAGGCTTGATCATTTGCTGATTTGTTTTTTAAATAACCCTTCATGACAATATTTCCTTGAAACATCACTTCTCCAATGGTTTTGCCATCTGCGGGAACGGGTTGAAGAGTCTCTGGATTTAAAACTTGAAGATGTTCTAAGGGGAGATAGCGAACGCCTTGACGCGCTTTCAAAGAGGCTTGGGATGTTAGATCGAGATCATCCCAATCCCGATTCCATTCGTTAATGACGGCTGGGCCATAAGTCTCTGTGAGACCATAGAGATGGGTAACTAAAAAACCAGCCTCAGACATTTGTTTTAAAACGTTTTCCGGTGGGGGAGCGGCAGCTGTGAAAAATTGGACTTGGTGATCGAATGGATAGTCTTGTTGATTGTCGAGCGAGAGAAGAACTGACATCAC
>JAXOVD010000053.1:0-6328 GCA_036937365.1 Alphaproteobacteria bacterium | reverse complement strand
TAAAGAATTGTTCGAAAGAGCAAGGGTATTTGGTATTGAAGGTGAGAAAATAAACGGAATGGATTTCTTTGAAGTTAGTCAAGCCGCTATAAGAGCAAGAGATCATATATACGAAAATTCTAAACCTTATGTTTTAGAAATGGATACTTATCGATACAGAGGGCATTCAATGTCAGATCCAGCAACTTATCGTAGTAAAGATGAAGTTAATGAGATGAAATCTAATGACCCAATAATTTCTATGAAAAATAAATTGTTAAAGGATTATAAAATTAAAGAAGATGACTTAAATAATGTTGAAATAAATATTAAAAAACAAATTAAAGAAGTTGAAAAATTCTCATTAGAGTCTCCACTTCCTGAAATAAATGAATTATTTACTGAGGTATACCTGTGAAAATTTTACTCCCAGCTCTTTCTCCGACCATGGAGCAAGGAAATCTTGTTAAATGGCTAGTTAAAGAAGGTCAACAGGTTAATTCTGGAGATATTTTAGCAGAAATAGAAACTGACAAAGCTACGATGGAGCTCGAGTCACCCGATGATGGAATTATTCAAAAAATTATCGTTGGAGAGGGCTCTGAAAATATACTGGTTAATTCTCCTATTGCTATTTTAAAAGTTGATGGAGAAGATGAAGAGTCTAATTCAAGTTCTATCGTTGATGAAAAATCTTCCGAAATGGAAGTAAATATCTCAAGTGAAATTCAATCTACTTCTGTAAATATTTCATCAATCTTTAATAACCATGTAACTGATGATAAAAATTGGAGTGAAAAAGAAATTACCATGAGAGAAGCTCTTAATGATGCGATTGCTGAAGAAATGGAGCTAGACAAAGATATTTTTTTGTTGGGCGAAGAGGTAGCAGAGTATGATGGGGCATATAAAGTAACTCAAGGACTTCTTGATAAATTTGGTTCTAAAAGAGTCTTAGATACACCAATTTCAGAACATGGATTTACGGGATTGGCCATTGGTGCAGCAATGGCTGGATTAAAACCCATTTGCGAATTCATGACATTTAATTTTTCAATGCAAGCTATCGATCAAATTATAAATTCTGCTGCAAAATCACTTTACATGTCCGGAGGAGAGATAAACGTTCCTATTGTTTTTCGTGGTCCTAATGGTGCGGCAGCAAGAGTTGCAGCACAACATAGTCAATGTTTTATATCTTGGTATTCTCATATACCAGGTTTAATTGTCGTTGCGCCTTCAAACGCAAGAGATGCCAAGGGTCTTTTAAAAAGCTCTATTAGAAACCCTAACCCTGTTATTTTTCTTGAACATGAACTTTTATATAAAGAAAAATCCAATGTTCCATCAGAAAATGATTTTTTAATCCCTTTAGGAAAAGCAAATGTCATTAATGAAGGTAATGATTTAACCATTATTGGTTTCAGTATGAGTGTACATAGGGTTTTGTCTGCTTTGCCAGAAATTCAACAACTGGGATTGAATCCTGATATTATTGATTTGAGATCTATAAAACCTTTAGATGAAGAGTGTATATATAAATCAGTTAAAAAGACAAATAGAGTGATAATTGTTGAAGATGGTTGGGGAAATACAAGCTTTGGATCTCACCTTTCATATCTAATACAGTCAAATTGTTTTGATTATCTTGATAGCGAAATCATAAAGGTAAGCGGTAAAGATGTCCCAATGCCATATGCAGAAAATTTAGAAGCTCACGCTCTTCCTTCCAAAGAAGAAATTATTAGCGCAGTAAAAAAAGTTACTTATAAAAATTAATGTTATTTGAAGTTAATCTTCCATCTTTGTCACCAACAATGGAAGAGGGAAAAATAGTTAAATGGGTTAAAAAAGAAAACGATCCTATTTTAAGTGGTGAAGTTTTATTCGAAGTTGAAACTGACAAAGCAACAATGGAATATGAATCTCCTGAAGATGGTTATATTGCAAAAATTTTATTTCCTGAAGGATCAATTGCTAAGGTAAATGAACTTGTCGCTATAATTTCAGATAGTAAAAATATTCAAGATAGCGAACTAAATAAATTTATTAGTGACAATAATAATCTTAATACAGTTGATGAGAAAAATTTAACTATCTCTAAGAATGATGAATTACCAACAAAAAACTCCCCAAATAAAATTATGATTACTCCATTGGCCAAAAAAATAGCAAATACAAAAGGTATTAATATTGAAAATATAATTCCATCCTCTCGTAGAATTCACTTATCTGATTTGAATCAAATTGGAAATAAAGAAAATAATTTAGTATCAAATAAGATATTTATTTCACCCTTTGCTAAATCATTAGCAAATAAAAATTCAATTGATATCAATGAAATTAAAGGCACAGGTCCTTTAAATAGGATTATTGAACGTGATATTATAGGCACTTCCTCTACACATAATAATTCAAAAGTTAATAAACTTCGTCAAGCGATTGCAAAAGCTACTATTCATTCAAAACAAAATATTCCACATTTTTACTTAAATACTAAAGTGAATATGAATAATCTTCTGCAATACAGAAAAATCCAAAAACAAAAAGGCAATAAATATTCTTTTAATGCAATTTTGATGCAATCCATAGCTTTAGCATTTGATCAATTTTCTGATGCTAACTGTACATATTTAGATAATGGCGATTTTTATTTAAATAAGGATATTAATATCGGTATTGCTGTAGATACAAAAACTGGTTTAAAAATGCCAGTATTTAAAAAAATTAACTCTAAAGATTTATCCTCTATAAATAATGGTCTCAATGATTTAATAAATCTCACAAGAGAAAATAAAATTTCACCTTCAGATTTATCCGGGGGTGTTATTAGTATTTCAAACCTTGGCTCATATAATATTAGAAGTTTTGATGCTATTATTTTACCAGGTCAGACCTATATCCTTGCTGTAGGTCAAATTTTTGAGGATGTTTTTGTTAATAAAGGAAAAATTGAAATTGCAAGCTTTGTTAATTTAACATTATCCTGTGACCATAGGGCTGTCGACGGTGTGTTGGCTGCTCAATTTCTATCAAGTATAGTTTCAAATTTGGAGAAAATAAATAATGACTAATAAATATGATATATCAATTGTAGGTGGGGGTCCTGGTGGTTATGTAGCCGCAATTAAAGCTTCTCAGCTTGGTATGAAAGTTGCTCTTTTTGAGGAGGATCGTCTTGGTGGAGTTTGTTTAAATTGGGGCTGTATTCCAACTAAATCTTTATTGCATTCAGCCGAGTTTATAGAAGAAGCTAAACATTTTGGCTTAAATAGTAATGACTTAAGTAAAATAGCTTTAGAAAAAATTGTTGAAAAATCAAGAAAAGCTTCTGAAAATTTATCTAAAGGTGTTAGTTCCTTGATGAAAAAAAATAAAATAGATGTTTATCCTGTTAAAGCAGTTCCTCAAATTGAAAATGACACTTTTAAAATTTTGACTAATGATCAACCTATTGAATCCAAAAAATTAATTCTTGCTACTGGATGTAAGCCTAGAACTATTGGAGATACTAAATTTTCAGATTTAATTTGGAGTTCTAAAGAGGCTATGATCCCTAAATTTCTTCCAAAAAGCCTTTCAATCATTGGCTCAGGAGCCATAGGAATAGAATTTGCTAGCATATACAATGCCCTTGGTTCGCAAGTTACTGTTTTTGAGTCTCAAGATAAAATCTTACCGCAGTTTGATAAAGATATTTCAGCTGAAGCTCAAAAGATATTTGAAAAAAAAGGTATTAAGTTTGAACTCAATGCTAATATCACTTCAATTAAAGACAATAAAAAAAAGGTCACTATCACTAATAATGATCAAACAATTGAGTCAGAGGCTCTGATAATTTCAATTGGTGTTTTGCCTAATTTAGATAATAAAATTATAGAAAATACAAAAATAAATTTAGATAAATCTGGTTATATTGAGACAAATGATAACTACGAAACTAACACAAAAAATTTATTTGCTATAGGAGATATTATAGGCGGACCTTGGTTGGCTCATAAGGCAATGCATGATGCTATAAATTGTGTTGAATACATTTCTTCAGGAAAGAATATCCATAAACCTAAAACTCATCACATACCAGGGTGTATTTATAGTTTGCCACAAGTAGCCACTATTGGTTATACAGAACAACAATTAAATGAACTTAAAATACCTTTTAAAAAAGGAAATTTTCCTTTTCTTGCTAATGGAAAATCTCAAACTATGTCAAATACTTTTGGTTTTGTTAAAACATTATTTAATTCTGAGACAGGTGAGTTCTTAGGTGCTCATTTAATTGGCCCAGATGTTACTGAAATGATATCTACTTTTGGTATTGCGATTTCCTCTGAGTCTACTGAAGATGAATTTATTAATACTGTATTCGCTCACCCAACATTATCTGAGTCTATTCACGAAAGTGTGTTATCCGCTTTTGGAAAACCTCTTCATTTTTAATTAAAAATGTTAAGGCATCCTGAGAAAATTAAGAGAAATAATCCTACTGAATTAAAAAAACCAAATTGGATTAAAGTTAAAGCTCCTACCTCAAAAACGTATAAAGACACACTTGACTTAGTAAAAAAATATAATCTCCATACTGTTTGTCAGGAGGCCGCTTGTCCTAATATTGGTGAATGCTGGTCTAAGAAACATGCAACATTTATGATACTAGGCGATACTTGTACAAGAGCTTGTTCTTTTTGTAATGTCAAAACTGGAAAACCATTTTCTATCGATCCTATGGAGCCTTTAAATGTTGCAAAATCTGTCTCATCTCTAGGTTTGAAACACGTAGTTATTACAAGTGTAGATCGAGATGATTTAATTGATGGGGGAGCAGGTCAGTTCATATCCACGATTAAATACATTAAAGAACTGTCTCCACAAACGACGATAGAAATTTTAACGCCAGATTTTTTAAGAAAAGGAGAGGTTTATAAATCTATCGTTGACTCAATGCCTGATGTTTTTAATCACAATATCGAAACAGTAAGCAGACTTTATAAACATATTCGCCCAGGCGCTATATACAGAGAGAGTCTAAACCTCTTAAAATCAGTTAAAGAATATAATTCGAAAATATTCACAAAATCAGGTTTGATGGTCGGTTTAGGTGAATCTCTAGACGATATCCAAGAATTATTAATAGATCTTAGAGAACATCTTGTAGATTTTGTTACCATTGGGCAATATTTACAGCCCTCAATTCATCATGAAAAAGTCCATAAATTTTATACTCCTAATGAATTTAATTTTTTATATGAGCAATGTATTGAAATTGGATTTAAGATGGTTTCCTCATCTCCTCTAACTAGATCGAGTTATCATGCAGATGATGATTTTATTAAACTGAAAAAAGCTGTTTAATTCAATAGATAGAGATATTTGACCAGCAAGCAATAAATTCACTCTTTCCTATAAGGCCAGATTTTTCATTTGTAGTTGCTTTAATTGTGATTTGATTTTTATCTATATTTAAAATTTCAATCAAGGTTTTAATAATTCTTTTATAGTAAGGATTTATTTTGGGGACTTCCGATACGATCATTAAATCAATATTGCTTATTTTAAAATTTTGATTTTCTAGCTTTGTTAAAGCATAATCTAACAATTCTAATGAATTTCGATTTTTATTTATTTTGTTATTTGGAAAATAGGTGCCAATATCTCTTAAAGATAGTGCGCCTAATATGGAATCTGTAATGGCATGTAAAATAACATCTCCATCAGAATGAGATATTACACTAATCTTTGATTTTATTTTAATGCCACCCAATCTAATAAAATTGAATTTATCAATTTTTTGAATTCTATGAATGTCATAGCCAAGACCTACTCTGATAGTTCTTTTAAAATTAATATTTAATTGTTTTAGATCTTCTTTGTGAGTAATTTTTAAATTTAAACTATTATCTAATATATATTTAATTTTGAATTCTTTAGGATTATCTCTCATTAATTTGCTATCATCTGTAAATTCAAGACTATTACTTTTATTAAGTAAGAGGGTGATTTTCTTTTTTAAAAAAACTTGAGGTGTTTTTATTAATTTAAGATCTTCTCTTTTAATATTTTTATGATTTTGAACAACGGTATCATTGCACTTTGCATATGGAATAATGCAGTCATAAATATTTTTATTAGCATTATTGATTAATTTTAATAATAGTGTGTCAGAATTTAGCACTCTCGCCGCATCATGTATAAAAACATATTTTGCTTTATTTTTTGAATTATTAAGTGCATTTTTAACACTTTCTGACCTTGTTCTGCCACCTTTAATTAGCTCTATACATGTAGTATTGATATTTCTAATAATTTTTTTATCATTAACGACTAGAGTAATTTTTTTAAACCCTATTTT
>JAXOVD010000052.1:0-6424 GCA_036937365.1 Alphaproteobacteria bacterium | reverse complement strand
CGTTTTTCAGCATCATGAATTCCCACTTCTTTTAATAACTGAATTGCTCGTTGAGTGGCATCATTATCATTCAAATTTAAATGAGCTTGGATAGTTTCAACTAATTGTTGTTTAATGGTAAAGAGTGGATTTAGAGAGGTTTGCGGATCTTGAAATATGAAGCCAATTTTTTTTCCTCTGTATGTTTGTATTAATTTTTCATTATTACAAAGTTCAGCATCATCTAATTGAATGGAGCCTTGCGTAATCTCACCAGGAGGATCAATTTGATTTATAATCGCATTAGCAATGGTGGATTTACCAGAACCAGACTCGCCAACAACTCCTAAAATTTCCCCTTTTTCTAGTGTAAAACTAACGTTTTGGCTGGCAATAATAGTTTCTTTTCTAGTTTTATAAGAAATATCTAAATTTTTTATTTTAAGAAAACTCATCTCTTTTTTAATTTTGGATTTAACGCGTCGCGCATCCAATCTCCTAACAAATTAATAGATAAAGCTAAAATAATTAGAAAAATTGCTGGAAAAAATGTAATCCACCATTCTCCTGAAAATAAAAAATTATTACCAAATCTAATAAGCGTCCCTAGAGAAGGCGTGGTGGGAGGAACCCCTACTCCTAAAAAACTCAACGTAGACTCAGCTATAATCGCTAATGCTAGACCTATTGTGGCGATTACTAGAACAGGACGTAATATATTCGGTAAAATGTGTTTAAACATAATATAAATACTAGACAAGCCGATGATCTTTGAGGCAGCTACATACTCTTTGTTTTTTTCAACTAAAGTTGAAGCTCTTGTTACTCGAGCAAACTGCGGCCACTCTGAAATTCCAATAGCAAAGATTAAAACATAAATAGCCATTTCATCATGCATTGATTTTGAAATTATTGCTCTCGCTATACCATCAACCAATAAAGCCATCAAAATGCTTGGGATTGTTAATTGAACATCTGTTAATCTCATTACGATTACTTCATATTTGCCTCCTATGTATCCAGCAGTAATACCTAAAAATACACCGACGATCATTGCAAATGCAATCGAAGCAAAACCTACGATTAATGAAATTCTTGATCCGTAAATAATCGTTGAAAGCATATCTCTACCCTGTTGATCTGTTCCAAGAATAAACCTTACATCGCCTTCCTCAGTCCACACAGGAGGAATAAAAGCATCTATGAGAGAAACATTTAAAGGGTTAAATGGATCATAGGGGGAAACGAATTCTGCAAAAAGAGAGCAAAAAACAATTAATAAAAATAATAAAAATGAAAAAATTGCTACTTTTGAGTTAAAAAAACTATAGCCAATATCTGTATTGTAAAGTCTTTGGTAAATATTCATGACTATTCTTTTTCCTCTCTTAGACGAATTCGAGGATCGATAAAATAATAAGCAATATCAACTATGAAATTAATCATGACAAAAATGAATGCCACCAAAATCATATAGGCCGACATAATAGGAATATCAACAAAATAGACAGCATTGATGAATAAGGATCCCATTCCAGGCCACTGAAATACAGTTTCTGTAATGATTGAAAAGGCTATTAAAGTTCCGATATTTATACCTGTAATCGTAATTACAGGTATTAATCCATTTTTTAAAGCATAACGATAATTGATAATATTTTGTGCAATACCTCTAGCTTTTGCAAATTTTATGTAATCAGTTTGTAAGATTTCCATCATTTCTGCTCGAACAAGTCTAATGATATAGGTCATTTGAAAAAGGCTTAATGTAACTGAAGGAAGAATTAATGCTTTTAATCCTGAAATTGTCAGGAAACCTGTAGTCCAAAAACCTAAATCAACAACTTGCCCCCTACCAAAAGAAGGAAGAACTCCCAAGATAACAGAGAATAAATAAATTAACATAATACCAATAATAAATGTTGGAAGAGACACACCCGCTAAAGAAACAACTAAGATAACTTTTGATAAAAACCTATCTCGATGAATACCTGTATAAACACCTAAGAAAACACCAACCGAAATAGCTAAAATTGCCGATACAAAAACTAATTCTAATGTGGCCGGCATACGTTCAGAAATTAGCTCTGAAACTGGTCTTTTGAGCTGGTAAGAAATACCAAAATTTCCCTGAACTATATTTTCTACAAAATTATAAAATTGAATATATATAGGATCATTAATACCTAGCTTATCTCTGATTTCTTCTCTTCTTTCATCAGAAGCTTCTTGTCCAACCATATTATTCACGGGATCGCCAACAAAATTAAACAACGAAAAAGAAACAAAAGAAATTATCAGCATTACCAAAGAAGCCTGAAATAATCTTTTAAAAAAATAATTGAGCATAAAAAGGCCCTGGCCAGGCAAACCTGGCCAGAGTTAAATTTAGATTTTAGTTAACGTTTGCAAAATAAAAAAGTGGTTCGTTGTTAATTCTTGCATGAATATCAACGTTACTCTTTGATGCTTGATTTACTACTTGATGATGTAAAGGAAGATAAGGAATGTTATCTTGAATAATATCCCATCCTTCAGCGATTAATTGATTTCTGGTATCAATATTTGTCTCTACACCAATGGCGGCAGTAATTTCATCTATGCGATCATTTTTAAAATTGATCTTATTCCAACTACCTGCGCTATCTAACAAGAAAGAGAAAACATAGTGACTGTCATAGGTAGGAACACCCCAACCTAACATATACATATCACTTGGATTACCATCAGCGTCACCCTCTTTTACATCCTGGAAGTGAATACTTTTGGTTTTAGCATCTAAGTTCACTTTCACACCAATTTTGGCAAACATACCAATTGCAGCAACACATATTGCTTCATCATTGACATAACGGTCATTTGGACAATCTAGAGTTACCTCAAAACCATCCGGATAGCCCGCATCTGCTAATAATTGCTTTGCAGCATCAGGGTCGTAAGGAAGACGGGCATCATATGCTTCGGTATAACCATTTACACCAGGAGCTGTAATAATACCTGCTGGAAAACTTTGACCTCTCATTACCTTATCTCTGATAGCATCCATATCAAGGGCTTGATACATTGCTTGACGCACTCTTTTGTCTGCAAATGGATTTTTACCTTTAATGTTTGATGAGCTAAGCTCTGGAGATCCTTGATCCATACCAAAAAAGATGGTTCTATTTTGAGCAGCTTGACTAATTTTATGATCAGCAGAGTTTCCAATTCGATCTAAATCTTGAACAGGAACAACGTTAGTATAGTCAATCTCCCCTGATAAAAGAGCTGCAATTCTTGTTGCATCGTTTTTAATAGGTAATAATTCAATCGTATCAATATTAAATTGACTTTGATCACCCCACCAATTTTGATTTCTCTCAAATACAGTTCTTACATCTTGCTCTCTAAAAGTAATTTCAAAAGGACCTGTGCCATTAGCAGCAGAAGCACATTTTGAAGTTTCACCTGCATCCCAGTTGTATGAAAGCTCACAACCCATTTCTTTAGACCAAGACTCTGACATTACAAAGATTTGAACTAATTGATTTAGTAGAATTGGATTTGGACCTTCTGTTTTAATTTCAACAGTCAAATCATCAAGGGCAGTAGCAGAAGTAATACTTTTAATCAAATCCACCATATCAGAAGGAGCTGTACGAGCTCTATTGATGCTAAAAGCTACATCAGATGCGGTTAAATTTGATCCATCGTGAAATTTGACACCGTCACGAAGATTAAAAACCCAAGTTTCAGCGTCTACGGCTTCCCAAGAAGTTGCTAATTGTGGAACGATATTCATATTAATATCGTGAGTGACAAGTCCTTCATATATCTGTCTTGAAACCATATGAGTAGGACCCTCATTTTGTGCATGTGGATCTAGAGTTAATGAGTCACCAGGCATAGACCACTTAATAGTGTTAGCCATTAAAGGTGAAACAAAACCTAAAACAAACAATGACAATAAAATAGAAAGTTTATTTTTCATTTATTTTCCTCCCAAATAAAGATTGAACTTTACCTTTTCTTAATGTTTTTTTCAATTAATCAAGACTTTTAATATAAATTTAAACGGATAAATTACGCTCTATTAGACATTATGAATAATCGATTTCAAAAAATTTATCAAATTCTTGAGAATTATAGCTTAGATGCGATAGCTTTAATTCCAGGTTCGAACTTTAAATACCTAACTGGTGCTAGTTTTCCATTAATGGAAAGGCCTACCTTGTTAATTATTACAAAAAATAAAAACGTAGCCATCCTTCCAAGCTTAGAGGTAGATAGTTTTAATCAATTAGAAATCCAATCAGAGGTTATCAGCTGGCATGATAAAGATGGTTACAATTCTGCATTCAAAGAAGCAAATAAAATTTTAGGAAATATTAAAAATATCGGTGTTGAAGGACAAAGAATAAGATTTTTTGAAACACAGGCATTAAAAGAAAATTTTGGCGGTATTGAAATTAAAAATTCACATAAAGAAATTTCATCTATTCGATTACATAAAAGCCAAGATGAAATTCAAAATCTTTCCGAGGCGATTAGAATTTCAGAGCAGTCATTAAAGAACACTTTAGATCATATCAAAATTGGTATGAACGAATTACAAGTAAAACAATATTTAATGCAAGAATTATATAAAAATGGTGCCCAAGGTCTTTCTTTTGATCCAATTGTATTAACTGGGAAAAACTCCGCCATGCCTCATGGTCATTCTTCAAATAAAAACCAAATAAATAAAGGCGATACTTTACTATTTGATTTTGGGGCCACTGTTAATGGCTATAAAGCAGATATCACCAGAACTTTTTTTATGATTGAAGCCGATGAATATCAACAAAGTGCTTATGAAACAGTTCTAAAAGCCAATCAAATAGGAATTGAACAATCCAAAATTTCTAACACTATGCATGACATAGATAATGAAACGACTTTGGTTTTAGAAAATAGTAATTTTAAAGAATTTATTGTTCATAAAACAGGTCATGGTTTAGGATTAGATGTCCACGAAGATCCTTATATTGTGAGAGGTAATAAAACCGCATTAGAACAAGGCATGGTAATTACTGTAGAACCTGGTTTGTATATCCCTGGGAAATTTGGAATAAGAATTGAAGATGATGTAATGATTGATGTGAACCAACCTAGAGTTTTAACAAGTTTTCCTAAGCATCTTCAAATCATTAACAACGAATAAAATATAAATTAATTAAAATTTATTTACGATATATAAACCTAGTGACACAGCAGGTCCAATTCCAAAAGCAAAAATTAATGTACCTAATCCTACTGTTCCTCCAAAATACCACCCTACTACAACTACGGTTATTTCAAGAGAAGCTCGAACAAGAGAAATTGGATAACCTGATATTTTTGTTAGGCCAGTCATTAAACCATCTCTGGGACCCGGACCAAGATTAGCTACTAAATAAATACCACTCCCAAGGCCAACCAGCAAAACAGCAATAATTGTGAGTAAATATTGAGAATATACGGAAGTAGGAGGATTAAAATAAAAAGTAGTTAAATCAATTACGACAGCAATAATTAAAACGTTTAAAAGTGTTCCAACACCCGGTTTTTGCTTAAGAAATACCCATAAACACAAAACCAATAAACTAATAAAAAATGTCATACTTCCAACACTTAGTCCTGTCTTAATGGATAATCCTTCCGCTAAAACAAGCCATGGTGAATTTCCAGTTGAAGAAATTAAAATCAATCCCTCCCCTAGCCCAAAGATAATTAGACCAAGAGATAAAAAAAATAAAGTTTTGAAGCTGGGTTTAAAATTTAAAGGAGATTTAGAGCTCCAATTTTTAGTAGGGATTTGATTTATTTTTAAAAAATTTAAAAAAGAGAACATATAAGTTTATATAAAAAGAAAAATTAAAGTTTACCAGCGCTGGTGAATATCTTCCTTGAGATATTTATCATAAATATCCTTAATCAAAGGTAATAAAGCAGATATTTCATCTAAATTGACTGATTTTATGTTCATAGAGGCCTGTTGTTTGTTTTTAGCCCCTGGAATAGCTACTGTTACTTCCGGATGCGTCAGTATCCATTTTAAAGCCAAATCAGCTAGCGAATAATGTGCAGGAATGATTTTTTTTAATTCTTCTACTGCTAACAAACCTTTTTCAAAACTTACTCCAGAAAAAGTTTCTCCAACATCAAAGGCTTCACCTTTAATGTTATAGTTTCGGTGATCATTTGCCGGAAAAGAAGAATCTTTAGTCATTTTTCCCGTTAATAATCCGCTCGCAAGAGGAACTCTAGCTATGATAGCTACATCTCTTTGAGCTGCCTCTTTGAAGAATTCTTCAGAGGGTTTTTGACGAAACATATTAAAAATAATCTGGATACTTTTTCTACACTAACACCATAATGTAAAATTTTTCCTTTTTTGACAATATCATCCATCATTTCATACGTTTCTTTTTTTGAACAAACATCA
>JAXOVD010000051.1:0-6493 GCA_036937365.1 Alphaproteobacteria bacterium | reverse complement strand
CCACAAAACATCTAAACCTGCTATTGAGAGTCCAGAGCTAAAAACCCCAACAATTAGTGCCCCAAAAAGCGAACCTATAATTGTTCCTCGACCTCCAAATAGGGAGGTACCCCCAATCACCACAGCTGTAATCGAGTCAAGATTTCCTTCATAAAAGCTCGTTGGTGAAACAGACCCAACTCGACCAATAGATACCCATGCCCCAATCGCAACGACCAATCCTGCAACTGCGTAAATGGATACAAGCATTCGATCTGTTCTAATTCCAGAGAGTTCGGCTGCATCTTTATCATCGCCAATAGCATAAACATGACGACCCCAGGCAGTTTTATTAAGTAAAAACCATAGAAAGACAAATATGCCAATCATAAGAAAGGCACCATAAGTAAATACAAATCCGCCCAAGTTTATTCTTTCACCCCAAAAATGAAGTAGGGGGGCGTTAATCTCAATATCTGAGCTTCTGATGGATTGTGATCCAGTAAAGAAAATCACTAATGCAAAGAATATATTCCATGTTCCTAGAGTAACAATAAAAGGAGGAAGTCGCAGTCTTGTAACTAGCAATCCATTAAAAGCACCAGTGGCAACGCCTGAGATCATTCCAACCATGATAGCAGGCAATGTAGGAACTCCCATTTCAACAGAAAGTTTTCCCATGAAGACTGATGCAAGCACCATCATGGCCGCAACACTTAAATCAATACCTGCTGTCAAAATAATTAAAGTTTGAGCGGCTGCTAAAATACCAACGATGGTCACTTGTTGAACAATTAAAGATAGATTAAAAGCAGAGAAAAATTTTCCACCAGCAATAAAACCAAAACCTATAACACTGAGAATTAAAATTATTACGGGTACAATTGTAGGATTTCCGTGAAGGAAATGTTGAATTTTTTTTAGTGTTGTTTGTTCACCTAATTCAAAAGAATGGTGATCTTGATCTTTTGAGCCAATTTCACTAGAGAATTTAGGTTGGTCTTTTAGATCCTTCGAGATGTCTTCAGATATTTTATTCATTAAAAATTTTAGATATCAGGGCAGAAATTAATCTGCCCTAAAATATAATTGATTATTGGATTAACCCCAACATCTATCCATGCCTTCTTTGACACTGATAGAATCTACGCCCATTGCTGGATTATCAGTAACAAGGTTCACACCTGTGTTATAGAAATCAAGTCCTGGAGTATTTTCAGGTTTAGTTCCATTTTCAGCCCAAGCTTTAATCGCCTCAACACCAAGTGAAGCCATTAATAATGGGTACTGCTGAGAAGTTGCACCAATGATACCTCTTTCAACGTCAGCTACACCAGGGCAGCCACCGTCAACTGAAGCAATCAGAACACTACCGTCATCTTTACCAATCGCCTTAAGAGCTTCATAAGCACCTACAGCAGCTGGTTCATTGATTGTGTAGACAACATTAATGTCTTGATCTCTTTGTAGACATTTTTCCATTGCGGTTCTTCCACCTTCTTCGTTACCATTAGTAACTTCGTTACAAATGATACGCGAGTCAGTTTCATCACCCCATCTTGATGGATCTTTTATATCAATACCAAAACCAGATAGAAAACCTTGATCTCTAAGAACACCAACAGATGGTTGGCTTTCATTAAGGTCTAGCATTGCAATTTTTGCGTTTGCAGCATCTGCGCCTAATTTTGCAGCTACCCAAGCACCACCTAGCTCACCAGCTTTGAAGTTGTCAGTTGCAAAGGTAGAGTCAGCAGCAGTAATAGGCTCAAGAGGTGTATCTAGAGCGATTACAAGCAATCCGTTGTCTTGTGCGTTCTTCAGTACAGGAACAATCGCTTTAGTGTCGGAAGCAGCAATCAAGATCCCTTTTGCACCTGAAGCAATACAAGTTTCAACAGCTCTCACTTGAGTTTCGTGGTCACCATCAATTTTACCTGCAAAGAATGATAATTTAACACCTAGCTCATTAGCGCGAGCTTCAGCACCCTCTTTCATTTTCACAAAGAAAGGGTTGATGTCAGTTTTAGTAATTAAGCAAGCCTCAACAACATGACTTCCTGCTTTCGCAGGCATTGTTGCAAACGTAAAAGCAACAGCCAAGAATGAAGCTAGTACTAGAGATAATTTTCTCATAGCAATCCTCCTTCTATAATTGGTATACAATATCCCAATTTTTGATTTTGTTTAAATAGAATTTCTTATTTATTTTCTTGATTTGATAGAAAGTATTTATCAATCATCTCTTTCCAGGTTCTATAAGATTGTTGAAGGTTTGGATTTTCTTGGAAAGGTATAGTGGTTTGATTAACCGCATATTTCTTGAGATCTTTTAAGTCAGAGATTTTTTTTTCTTTTTGAATACCAAAAAGCAATACTCCGTAAGAAGACATCTCTTCTATGTCTGGAACTATGACTTCAATTTTTAAAAGGTCTGCAATCATTTGGAGGAATAATTTATTTTTAATCATGCCTCCATCTACAATCAAATTTTTTAATTTAAAGTTATTTTCTCGTTGAATAAATTCTAAATAGACTACCATTTGAAACGCCACTGACTCCAGAGCAGCTCTTACAAGATGGTTTTTAGTTGTTGATGTATTGATACCTATGTATGTAGCACGAGCGTTTGCTTTCCAAAAAGGTGGTCCTAGACCAGTAAAGGCGGGTATCAAAGAAACCCCTCCAGAATCATCAACCATTTGAGAAAAGCTTTCGCTTTCGTTGACATTTTTAATTAATTTTAGATTATTTTTTAACCAAGAAATTGTAGCGCCAGCCACAGAATTTAAACATTCCAAACAATAATAATTTTTTTGATTATGGTTAAATGCAAGCGTAGTAAAGGCATTACGGTCAATTTTAAATGAGGTTCCAATATTTGTCTGAATATTAAAACCTGTTCCTGTTGTAATTTTGCTGTCCCCAAGGCTGAAACATAAATTTGCAAAGAAAGATGCTTGAGCATCGCCAGCTATCCCCGTTATTGGAATTTTTTTAGAAAAACAATTTTCAAAATCACTAAATCCAAAATTACTTGAACTAGGTTTTACAGCAGCAAGTTCAAATGGATTGATTTCAAAAACTGAAAATAATTCAGGATCCCAGTAATTGTCCTGACAATTGAACAATAATGTTCGAGAAGCATTCGTTGTATCTGTTTCATAATTTTGACCTTTAGTTAGGCGGTAAAGGAGATAGGTATCTATAGTCCCAAATAAGAAATTACCATTTAACAAACCCTCTTTAATATGAGGCTCATTTTCCATGACCCATTTGAGTTTGCTTGCTGAAAAAAAAGTATTTGCCTTCAATCCTGTTTTTTGAGCAATAATCTTGGAAGTTTCACTGTTTCTTAATATTTTTTCACAAGTTTCCTCTCCTCGAGTGCATTGCCATACAACCGCATTCCTGATTGGCCGACCAGTTAATTTATCAAATATAGCAAATGTTTCTCTCTGGTTTGTCATGCTGATAAATTCAGGGTTGGGCGAGAATTGGGTAGCTTTTTTCATGAGCTCTATAAGGTTATTATAAATTTCTTCAAGATCATGCTCGACAAATCCTTCAATAGTGTAAATTTGTCGATGCTCTTTTTGAAATCGTTTTTGAAGATTTAAATCTTTATCAAAAACAACAACTGTTGTGGATGAAGTGCTTGAATCTAAACAGATATAACTCAATGATTGTTTAATAAGTCTTTTACTATTTCAGATATTTTTTCAGGACTCATATTATAATAGTCTAATACATCAGATTGCGATCCATTAATCATATACTCATCAGGAATTCCTAAAATTTTAAAACGCGCATTTAAATCATTTTGAGCTAATAGACTAGCACAATGCTCACCTAAACCTCCATAAACACTGTGTTCTTCTATGCTGACAATTACTTTTGATTTCTTAGCTTCTGTTAAGAAAGTTTCTTCATCAAAAGGTTTGATAGTATGCATGCTAATAACAGTTGCATGAATATTTTTTTGTTCAAGAATTTGAGATGCTAAATAAGCACGTTGTACAGTTTCACCAGTAGCAATTAAGAGGACATCTTCCCCTTGCTTTGCAATTATAGCTTTTCCTATTTGAAAATTTGTATTGTGAGAGTGAATATCCATCATAGGTTTTTTTCCAAATCTAATATAAAGAGGGGTTGGATAGCTAACCGCTTGTTTTATAACCTCTGCAGTCTCAAAATTATCTGCAGGCGCAATGATTGAAATATTGTTAATACATCGCATTACTGCATAATCATGAATCGAGTGATGCGTTGAACCTAACTGTCCATAACTAATTCCCGCACTAATTCCTATCAGACATACGGAGTGATTAGAGTAGGCAATGTCAGTTTTTATCTGTTCTAGAGAACGAGCGGTCAAAAAGCTAGCAGGCGATACGGCAAATACCTTTCTTCCTGATGCGGCAAGTCCAGCACTAATCCCAACTAAATTTTGTTCAGCTATACCTACTTCTATAATCTGCTCAGGAAGATCTTTACCGTAGGGAACAAGTTTTCCAGAACCGCGGGAGTCGCTAGTAACCACAGTAATAGAGGAATTTTTTTTAGCTTCTAAAAGAAGTGTTTCTGCAAAAACCTCAAGATTAGGTCTGCCTAATTGATTACTGAACATTGATTGAGGCCTTATCAAGCTCTTTTATTGCCATATCATATTCAATTTCACTTGGAACTTTATGATGCCAAGCTATTTGATTTTCTATAAAACTTACACCGGCACCTTTAATTGTATTGGCAATTATTACATGCGGTTTGTTTTTTTCAGTCGGGGTTTTTTGTAAAATTTCCATTAAGGAGGAGATATTATTGCCATTAGTTTCCGCAACATTAAACCCAAAAGATATAAATTTATCTTTTAGAGGCTCTATAGGATTTACCTCTTCGGTATTTCCCGTAATCTGTAATTTATTTCTGTCAATGATAACGATCAAATTATCTAGCTGATATTTTGATGCCGAAGTGGCCGCTTCCCATATCGATCCTTCAGATAGCTCGCCATCACCTAACAAAGTAAAGACACGAAATTGTTTTTTATCCATTTTCAATCCTAAAGCCATACCAACAGCAACAGAGAGACCATGACCAAGAGCTCCAGTATTATGTTCAATACCTGGGACTTTTCTCGTCGGGTGACCAATGAAATGTGATTGAAATGAATTTAAGCTCTTAAGATCTGTTTGACTAAAAAATCCACAATCTTGCAAAACAGTATAAAGAGCTTCGACTGAATGACCTTTGCTTTGAATAAAATGATCTCTATTAAAGGTGGAAAAATTCTCAGGAGTAATATTCATTATTCCGTTGTAGAGAACATTGAGTATATCTATGCATGACAAGCTCCCTCCTGTATGTCCTGCCCCTGATTGAAAAATAATCTCTAATATCGTTTTTCGATATTTGATAGATTTAAGTTCTAACTCTCTATACTTCATTTTCAAAAAAATCAGAATATCCCCTTTTTAGGGTAGTTCAATTATTATATAATTATCTTTTTGGAGGAGGGCTAAGATGTCTACAACTTTAGGAATAATAATTGGTAATCGAGATTTTTTTCCTGATCATTTAATAACTGAGGCTCGAAATGAGATCTTAAGTATTTTTAAAAATAAAAAAATTAACCCAATTTTATTAGGAGATAGCGATACGAAATTAGGTGGAGTCGAAACTTTTTTAGAGGCTCAAAAATGTGCCAATTTGTTTAAAGCCCATCAAGAGGAAATCGAAGGAATTTTAGTAATATTACCAAATTTTGGTGACGAAAAAGGTGTTGCTGATACTATTCGGCTTTCAGGCCTTAATGTTCCTGTATTAATTCAGGCTACTCCCGATGATTTAGATAAGATGCAACCTTCTAATCGAAGAGATGCTTACTGCGGAAAAATTTCTGTTTGTAATAACTTATACCAATACGGAATCAAATTCTCACTTACTCAAAGTCATGTTTTAAGTTTATCGAGTAGCGAATTTGACAGAGAGTTAGATCAATTTCTATCTGTCTGTAGAGTAGTCAAAGGAATGCGTCGAGTTCGAATTGGTGCTGTGGGTGCCAGACCTCAAGCATTTAATACAGTCCGTTACAGCGAGAAAATTTTAGAACGCCATGGTATTAGCGTAACCACCATGGATTTATCTGAAGTATTGGGAAAGGCGAAGGAACTAAAAGATGACAACAAGTCAGTCAAAGAGTCTTTGGCTAAAATTACAGGTTACGGCGATACTACATCAACCCCTTCCGAAAAATTATTACAGCTATCGAGACTTGATGTTGTGCTCAATGAATTTGTAGAAACAAATAAATTAGATGCCACTGCAATTCAATGTTGGACTAGTATTCAGGAAAATTATGGATGTAATGTTTGTACCTCAATGAGTATGATGAGTGAAAATATGTTACCTAGCGCCTGTGAAGTAGATGTTACTGGGACACTGACAATGTATGCGATGCAACTAGCCTCTAATAGTCCCAGCGCATTAGTTGATTGGAATAACAATTATGAAG
>JAXOVD010000050.1:0-6633 GCA_036937365.1 Alphaproteobacteria bacterium | reverse complement strand
TATCCCTGAAATTAAACATAACAGACTTAGCGGTATCGCAGGTATTTTAGCAAGCATAAATAAGTACTCATTTATTAGAACGACAATAAAGTAGATAGCGGTGACTAATAGTATCCCTGGTGCTGTACGGTTTTTCATGAGCTGCATTTAAAAATTAATCAAAAAATCTTGAATTATTTGAATATTTATTAAATTTTACCCTTAAATCATCTAGGCTCAATGATAATATATAAGGGGTATGGGCATGTCAGGATATGAATAATATTCCAAAATTGATGAGTGGTGTTTATTTAACGGGTCACGGAGGCCTGGACAAATTAGTTTATCATGAGGATATTCCAGTGCCCACTCCTCAAGCAGGTGAAGTTCTCATCGAAGTGAAAGGGGCTGGAGTTAATAACACCGATATTAATACTCGACTGGGTTGGTATTCAAAAAAAGTAACCAGCGATACGAATGCAGGAGGTACAGAAGGATTACAAGAAGTCGATGATGAGGATGCTTCCTGGGGTGGCGTTCCTTTACAGTTTCCAAGAATTCAAGGTGGAGATATTTGTGGAATCATTGTTCAAGTTGGTGAGGGTGTTGAGCAAAATCGAATTGGAAAGCGCGTATTAGTTCGATCTATGCAAAACATTCCAACCAAAGATAATCCCTTGGCCATGCAAACAATGGGCTCAGAAGTTGATGGGGGTTTTGCACAATATTGTGTTGCTAAAGCAAAGGAGTCCTTTCCAATCAATTGTGAATGGAGCGATACGGAGCTTGCATCTATTCCGATCTCTTATTCAACTGCGGAAGGAATGCTTTGTCGAGCGGACATTCAAAAAGAGACCATTTTAATTACGGGCGCCTCCGGTGGAGTAGGTTCAGCTGCTATTCAATTAGCAAAAGTTCGAGGAGCTAAGATCATCGCCCAGTGTGCCCCAGATAAGGCGAGCGCTTTAAAAGATTTGGGCGCCGATCGAACGGTCAATCGAACAGATGACCTGGTGGGCATCTTAGGTGAAAACTCCGTTGATGCCGTTGTTGATTTGGTGGGAGGTTCTAGTTGGCCACAACTCCTAGATATTTTAAGACCTGGCGGTAAATATGTTACCTCTGGTGCTATTGCTGGCCCGATTGTTGATTTAGATTTAAGAAGTCTTTATCTCAAAGATCTCACTTTGTTTGGATCGACTGTTCATGATCCTTATGTCTTTGAAAATGTGATCCGTTGTATTGAAGAGGGACAAATTAAACCTTTAGTCGCCCAATCATTTCCATTAAAAGAAATACATCAGGCTCAAACAGTGTTTATGGAGAAGAAATTCATTGGAAAACTGGTGTTAATACCCTAAATTCTGTAAAACTGAATAAAGACTATATAATAAGACATGACCAATATTGTAGAACCAGGAAATCAACACGAAACAGACGTCGTAATTATAGGCGCTGGACCTTGTGGTTTATTTCAAGTGTTTGAATTAGGGCTTTTGGATATGAAAGCCCATTTGATTGATAATTTAGATAAAATTGGAGGTCAGTGTGCTGAACTGTATCCAGATAAAAATCTCTATGATATTCCTTCACGCCCTGCTATTACCGGCCAAGAATTAACTGATGATCTAATCAAACAAGCCGATCCTTTTGAGCCCACATATCACCTCAATCAACTCACTTCCAAAATTGATGTCCAAGAAGACCATATTCAGGTCACGACGAATTTAGATACTGTCATCAAATGTAAATCGTTAGTGATTGCGGCGGGCTCGGGTAGCTTTGTTCCCCGAAAACTTCCTGTTTCTAATGTGGAAGAATTTGAAAATAAAAATATTTTTTATTCTGTTAAAAAAAGAACGGACTTTGAAGGTAAGAAAATTCTGATTGCTGGTGGAGGAGACTCCGCTTTAGATTATGTGATGGGCTTTCATCAGATTGCTTCTGATATTACGCTTATTCATCGCCGTAAAGAATTTAAAGCTGTGCAAGACTCTGTCAATAAAGTGATGAGCTTAGTGGATCAAGGAGCCGTCAAGTTTAACATGGGCACCATCAAGCAAATGGTTGATAATGGTAAAGGCCAAGTCGACATTACTTTAGATGATGATACTGTGATTGAAGCTGTGGACGCTATCTTCCCTTTCTTTGGACTCAAAATCGAATTAGGCCCTATTGTTGAATGGGGTTTGAATTTAGAAAATAATTTAATCTCTGTGAACACAGAGAATTTTGAAACTTCAACCCCGCGCATCTTTGCGGTAGGGGATATCTGTACGTATCCTGGTAAGCTAAAATTAATTCTGAGTGGTTTTCATGAAGCGGCTCTCGCGGCAAAGAAAATGTTTCAGTACTGCCACGATGATAAGAAATACGTTTTTCGCTACACCACTTCTTCAAAAGATATTCAAGAAAAATTAGGCGTAAAATAAGTTAATCTTCAAGTTTGTTATGAGTTCCGTCGCAGAGGGGCTTTTTGTTGCTATGTTTACATCCACAAAAATATACTTTCTTGGTTGCTTCAGCTGTATAGGGAATACAGGAAAAACCAGTGGATTTATGAGAACCATCACAAAAAGGTTGATTTTGGCTTAATCCGCAAGCACACCAAAAATATTTTTTACCCTCTTCTACTTCGACTACATAAGCGCTTTTTTGAGCAATTGTGGGTTTTGACATTATTTAATTTCTCCTAAGGAATTTTTCGTTAAACAAAAAATTTAGATCAATAAATTTACTTCCAAAAGATTTAATATATTTTTTAGTTAATGCTAAATAATTATTCTTTGTTTAAAAAATTTATTTTTCTTTTATTTAATTTTTTATTTTTTTTATCAATTGCGAAATCGGCAACGCTTCAACAAACCCCTATTATACTAGATGCTCCTTGGGGGATGGCTTGGGTTGATGATAGTCAATTATTAATCACTCAAAAATCTGGAGAAATTTATCTTGTTGATACAAATAACTATTCCCAAAAAAAAATTAATCATTCCATTCCAGCTGTCCAGTATGGCCAAGGAGGTTTGTTAGATATCATTGCAGAAGACAATTTTGTTTGGGTGACTTGCTCTATTGAAAAAAATGGCAAACACACAACCGCCATTTATCGAGCCGAGCTTTCAGGAAACAATTTGATAAATGAACAATTAATTTATGAGGCTCTCCCTTATATTAAAAGTCCTTACCACTTTGGTTCTCGATTAGAGATTAAGGGTGATTACCTTTATGCCAGCATTGGAGAGCGAGGCGAGGGGATGATTGCTCAAGATCCAACCAACTCCATTGGAACGATTATTAGAATTCACAAAAATGGCGATATTCCTGTTGATAATCCCTATGTTAATAACCCAGATTGGTTACCTGAAATATATCAAATTGGATTGAGAAACCCCCAGGGAATGAGCTTAGATCCGGTATCCCAAGAAGTTTATATTTCTAATCACGGCCCCAAAGGGGGTGATTTTATTGGACCAGTTAAAACGGGGACAAATTATGGATGGAAACAAATTGGATGGGGCGGCACGAACTATTCGGGCACGAAAGTGGGTGATGGAAATGCTTGGGAGCCAGGATTTTTAAAACCTGAATTTATTTGGGTTCCTTCCATTGGCGTTGGGGGCATTAAGTTTTATCAAGGAGATGCATTTCCTGAATGGCAAAATTCTTTACTCGTGGGATCTTTGAAATATCAATATTTATCCATACTACATCGTGAAAATGGGCAATTCACAAAAGAGGAACTAATTTTCAAAGATGAGATTGGTAGAATTCGAGATGTCGAAATAAATAGTCTAGGAGAAATATTTCTAATTGCTGATGAATTTGACAGCAGTCTTTACATTCTTAAAAAATAAAATAATTCCTAATATTTGCTTCAGATAAGTGTAATTTAATATCATGAAAATTTTAGTTGTTGGTGGAGCGGGTTATATTGGCTCTCATATGTTAAGACGACTTCAAAAAACAAATTACAAAGTGGAGGTGTTAGATAATTTATCGACTGGGTATGAAGAAAATACATTAGGTTTTCAATTTCATAAATGCGATTTAGCTAATAAAGACCAGCTTAATTCAATTCTTCAAAACAACTATGATTTAGTCATGCATTTTGCATCTTATATTAATGTGGGAGAGTCTTATTTAAATCCTCAAAAATATTATGAGAACAATGTCAACAATACCCTGAACCTATTGAATTGTATGGTTGATCAAAAAATTTTAAATTTTATCTTTTCTTCTTCGGCCGCGGTTTATGGGGATCCCGGTCCAAGTCCAATATCTGAAGAAGAAAACATTAATCCTGTTAACCCCTATGGACAGACAAAAGCAATGGTGGAAAATATTCTTAAAGATTATGACAGGGCTTATGGTTTAAAATCAACTTGCTTAAGATATTTTAATGCTTGTGGTGCCCATTTAGATGGCACTATTGGAGAAAGTCATAATCCTGAAACTCATTTGATTCCTCTTGTTTTGCAAGCGGCATCAGGAAGAAAAAATTCAATTACAGTTTTTGGTGATGATTACACAACTAAAGACGGAACCTGTATTAGAGATTATATCCATGTTATGGATTTAGCCGAAGCGCACCTTTTAGCATTAGATACTTTGAGGAGTAAACAAATCTCAAATATTTATAATATTGGTAATAATATTGGTTTTAGTGTTAAAGAGATCATAGAGACTGCAGAAGAAGTTACTCAAAAAAAAATAAAGATAAATATAGAGTCACGTCGTAAGGGAGATCCAGCTCAGCTAGTGGCAAATAATAAAAAGATAAAAGAGGAATTAAATTGGACTGCTCAATATTCAGATTTAAAAACAATTATGTCTTCTGCTTGGCAATGGGAACAAAAATTACTCCAATCCAATTAGGTCAATAATATGGATAGAGACATTAGAACTAGATGAACAGTGTTGAACTTTTTCAATCTTATTTTAAGAAATTACCCTCTGACTCAGCCTCAGCTCATGGAAGGATAAACTTAATAGGGGAGCATACAGATTATAATGATGGTTTTGTTTTGCCTTCTCCTATTTCTCAGACAATTGAAGTTAGTATTGGCACAAGAGACGATACAGAAATAGTTGGAATTTCAAGTGAATTTGGAGAATTGACTTCAAAAACCTCATCAGCAAATGACGGGACCTGGTTTGATTTTGTCAGAGGTGCGATTTATTCTATCCAAAAATTATCACCTTCATTAAAAGGAATAGATATTGCTGTTAGCTCAAGTATTCCAAGTGGATCAGGGCTTTCCTCTTCGGCAGCATTAGGAATTGCTTTATTGCGGGTACTTACAAAAATTCAAAATCTTTCTTTAAGTTCTCAGAAATTGGCAATCATGGGACAACAAATAGAACATCAGTTTGTAGGAACACAATGCGGAGTTATGGATCAAATGAGTGCCGCTACTGCTCGAATAGGTGAGGCTATTTTTTTAGATTGCGAAAATCTTCAAATTAAATCTATTCCTATTTTTTCTAGTCATAGTTTTATTGCCATTCATTCTGGCAGTAACAGAAAACTCTCAGAGGGCAAGTATAATGAACGTAAAAATGAATCTCTTATTGCCTCAAATATTTTAAAAGTTCCCTCTCTTCGTTATGCCTCAATTAATCAATTAAATAAAATTCAAAATCCAATAATTCAAAAAAGAGCTAAGCATATAATCTCTGAAAATGATCGAGTAATCAAAGCAGCTACTTATTTAGAAAAAAATGATGCCAAAAAATTTGGAGAATTAATGTTTTTAAGCCACCAATCAATGAAGGATGACTATGAAATATCAAGTGATGAGTTAAATCAAGTCGTGGAGTCAGCTAAAAAGAATGGAGCTTTAGGCGCTAGACTCACAGGCGCTGGTTTTGGGGGTTGTGTCGTGATTTTATCTCATAATGATGAAATTGACTCGATGATAAAATCAATTTTAAGTGAATGTCCACAGGCTTATTGGGTTACTACAATTTCTAGAGAACTAAATTCCTAATTCTTTTCTATTGATAATATTTTGAATATTTAATTTCTCTTTATCCTTTAAATAAAAAGATACAGTTTCGCAGACCTCGATTGCCATTCGTTTTCGGCATTCCAGTGATAATGCAGCATTATGAGGGGTAACGAGAATATTGGGTAATGCGAATAAAGGGTGATCTTTTGGAGGAGGTTCTTGTTCAAATACATCTAGACCCGCAGCTTGAATTTTATTTTCTTTAAGTGCATCACAAAGATCTTGTTCATTTATTATTCCTCCCCTTGCCGTATTAACGATAACACAATTATTTTTCATTTCTTGAAAGCTCTGGCGATTTATTAGACTGTTAGTTTCCTGATTTAAAGGTAAGTGGATACTAATAAAATCAGCAATTTGAAATCCTTCAGTAATTGAAATAGGATGACAATTGCTTTCTTCTATGATTTTAACTTCAACATAAGGATCATAAACATAAACATTCATCTCAAAACCAAGACAACGTTTTGCAACAGCTTGACCAATTCTCCCAAAACCTAAGATAAGCACATTTTTTTGGTATAATTCAAAAAAAGGAGGAAGATTCCCTTTGTTTTGAAACTCTCCTTTTCGTGTTAACTCATCGGAGAGATGAATATTTTTGGTGAGCTGAAGAAAAAAAGTCATGACATGTTCAGCG
>JAXOVD010000049.1:0-6836 GCA_036937365.1 Alphaproteobacteria bacterium | reverse complement strand
TGCCATAGTAAGGAAAGTAGCTAGTCCAGCTAAAACTTCCTTCTTAAAAGATGTTTTATGATCTTTTAGTTTAAATAGAGATTCTATAAATTCCATTTTCAATCATATCAAATAAAATTAAAGGTAAAGAGGTTCTGAATCATAAGACGACCACAAATACCAAGTAACAATAGTTCCATATTTTGACCACCTTTTAGAATATAAATCTAATTTTTCTAAATTTTCATCATTGTAGTATTTTTTGTAAGCATTAATAAAACCAAGATCCCCCTTAGGAAGAATATTCGAAATACCTAAATGGAATATACTAAACATTTCAACAGTCCATGGTCCTATACCAAAAATTTTTGTTAATTGATAAGGAGGATCTGATTGAAAAGTATCATCAAATCTAATGGATTGAACAAGTTTATAATTAGTAATTAATGAAATAATAGATTTTTTTTTATTATTACTTAAAGGTAAATCTTGAATTAATGAAATTTGATTTTTAAATTTACTATAGTTTATAGCGCCCATAATTTTTTTGGATTGTTGATAAATTGACATTGCGGCAGATACAGAAATTTGCTGAGAGCAAATAGATTTAAAGAGAATATCAAATTTATTTTTATTAAGTTTTAAAAAATGATTTTTGTTATAATAATTTTTAAAATAGGGATCGTTTTTTAAAAGATATTTACATCCAATTTTCCAATAAGGTATCAATTATTTTAAATAAAAGATTTAATCAAACTTGAAGTATCTTGATTTATATATTTTGTTTTAATCAATTTTTTATATTTACGATGAACTTCATTAGTAAGTTTAAGGTTCAAATTAGATTTTTTTGATTGTTTCAATACATAACGAAGATCTTTTTCCATAAGTTCAGTTGAAAAACCAAAATTAAATTTATCTTTAATTAGAGTTAAATATCTATTGCTAAACTGCCATGAACCTGCAGCACCATTTTTAATAACATCGTATAATTTATTTTGATTAATCTTGTGTTTTTTACTAAAAATAAAAGCTTCAGATATAGAATAAAGAATACCACAAATTAAAATTTGATTAGTAAATTTAGTTAATTGACCAGATCCAGACTTGCCCATATGAACAACGCTTTTGGAGTATAATTTAATGATAGGAAGAGAAAGTTTAAATTTTGAAGTATTGCCACCAATCATTACAGATAATTTACCATTTTTAGCTCCCTCTTCTCCTCCGGTTACTGGAGCATCTAAAAAATAAATGTTATGAGTACTCAATAACTTATTTAATTTTTCAACTTGATCTAAAGAAATTGTTGAATGGTCAATAAAAACAGTTTTTTTATGAAAACAAGAAGATCTTATTAAACTATTTGTGAGTTGATTTATGGAAAAGTCATCTTTTAGGCAGGTTATAATAATGTCAAATTGCAGGTTAGTTTGATTTCTAAAATCAAACTTTTTAGCTTTATAAAACTTTAGCCAATCATTTACTTTTTTTGAAGATCTATTGTGTATGAATAATTCTATATTTTTTGATTTAGATAAATGAGCAGCCATATGAAAACCCATACGACCCAGTCCTAAAAATAAAACTTTAAATCTTTGCATAAAAAATAATTTTTTTATCTAAAATGTTAAAATCAAAGTCAAAATTATCAAGATTGGTTTTAAAATTTAGATTATTTAAAAAAGACATTGCTGGAAATAAATCCCAAATTTTTGAACCATAAATAGTCATAAAGGTTCTTTCACCCTCTAATATTTCAATTACATCATAACCAATAGATCTTGATCTTTTTTTTTCGATGTATTTAGGAATTTCATTTTTAAAAAATTCTTTTGCATTAGAACCAAGAAATCCAATATGTTGATATGAATTTTTGGGAATAAGTTGATTATGATTCTTAAATATTTGATTATTAAAAGAATGATAAAAATTATTCTGGACTGGATTATAAATTATGGAAAAAATACTTTTACTTTTTTTTATAAATGAGACCATTATAACGACTTTACTAATACCAGTAACAAAATTTCTTGTACCGTCGATAGGATCAATTGTTAAATATTGTTCATATTCAAGAAGATCAGAATTATTTTCTTCAGAAATGATATTAAAGAAACTCTTCTCTTTAAAAAATTGAATAAGTTCGTTTTCAATAATCAAATCATATTTAGTAACTAATGAATTATCTATTTTTTCAGAAATTTCATCATTTTCGAGATTACCTAAGTTTGGTAACAAATACTCTTTAGAAACATCCTTGAAAAAAGAATGAGTTTGTATAAAAAAATTATCATCAATAATCATTAATATATTTTTCTAAAATATGAGAATTTTTAGCCTCAATTAAAAGAATTAAAACATCATTATTTACTGGAATATGATCGTCTTTAGTAAGTTGGATATTGTCTTTTGAAATAGTGCAGATGTGATGGATTTCTTTTGATTTTTTTATATTTTCAAATAATTCATTTCTATATTTGACTTCATAAATAAGAAATTTTTCTTTCAAAATAGAATGATATGACAGAAGAGAACCCTCTGATATTTTTTCAATTATCCTTGATGTAGTTAATTCTCTAGGATTGATAATAACGTCAATTCCAAGATCATTAGCAAATGATGAAAAAGACTCATTATTAACAACCGCAAATACTGATTTACTTCCTCTCTTTTTTGAAATTATTGATAAAATTGTATTTATTTGATCATTATCAGTAACTGTAATGACTAAATCTGAAGTATTTAATTTAATTTCATCATATAAAGACTGATCTAATGCATCGCCGTGAAAAATAGATGTGTTTTTCAAAGTATTAGCTAAAAAATCACATCGCTCTTTGTCAAATTCTAATATTTTTAAATTAATTTTTTGTTCATCTTGTTCTATCAATTTGGATAAATTTTGACCAATATTACCACCACCAATAATTAATATATCTAATACATAATCTTTATAACCAAAAAATTTAATAAGTTTCTTTAAATATTCTTTTTTAATCAATAAATATAATTGATCAGATTTAGAAATATTTTTAAAATCAAAAAAAGAGTCATCTTCAAAAGTATGACCAATATAACAAAGGTTATTTATTGAAAAAAAATTTTTAATCTCTTCAAAAGATTGGTGTTTGAACAAATCAGAAGATTGCATCCCAATTAATAAATAGTTTTCGGTAATAAGCGACTCACTAAAAAAAGCACCTGGCATATGTATTTTTTCAAAAACATTATTGGCAACTTCCCATTCCGGAGAAATGATATGGTCTAAAAAAGTGTTAGAATTTATTAGAATCTTTTTATTTTCATCAGATATTAAATTTTGATTTCTTATTCTAGCAATTGTTTTATCAACTTTTAAAAATTCCTTTGCAAATTTGCATGTAATTATATTTTTTTCATCACTTTTGGTAACGGCAATGAAATAATCAATATTTGTTTTAAAATTTAAATAAAATGAAGGATTTAAAGGATCATCAAAAATTGTTTTTATGTCATATCTTTCTGAGAGTCTTTTTAGTTCAGATGCATCATCATCAAGTAGAAAGACACTTTTCCCTTGTTCAGAAAGTTTATTAGCAAGATTAGCCCCTACTATGCCAGAACCTAATATAAGAATATTCATCAGTCGATTTTAATATTAAGGGTTTTTAACTTTCGGTAAAGAGACACCCTGTCTAAATTCAATAATTTAGAAGTTAAAGTCATATTCCAATTATTATTTTTTAACTTTTGAATTAAAAAATCCCTTTCAAATTTTTCTTTTGCTTCTTTGTAATTCAAATCGTATAAGTCCAAATTAATAGGGGAATTATCAAGCATCTTTTTTATTTCATCAATCATTATAATTTCAGGTGGTGAAATCATATCGTTAACAAGATTTTGTGCAACATTCATAACTTCAAATATATTTCCAGGCCAATTATAATTAATGAGAAAATTTTCAATTAAAGGATCTATGCTCACATTTTTTTCGAATTTCTTTTTTGTAAATATATTTAGATAATGTTTAAACAATGGAAAAATTTCATTTTTACGCTCAATTAATGGAATAAATTTAAATTTATAATCAATATTATTAATTAGATTAACATCAAAATCAGAATTTCTAGAGTCAATAATAATTGAAGCATTAATCTTATTAAATTTAACTAAATTAAAATAATTTAAAATTTCAATCTTATTGAAATTGTCAAAATCATTAAAATAAATTGTAAAATAATTATGCAAGGAAGAAAACTTTAATAGATCATTTTCATTTAATAAATTTTCATTCATATTAATAAAAGTATCAGGATTATTAGAAGATAATTTCATATGAATATAATTTGCAAAGTAATTCTTACCAGTTCCCCTAGGACCATATAAATAAATTGATGAGTTAGATTTTATTTTATTTGCTTTAATAAAAAAATTATCAATATAATCACTAAAACCAATATTATTTATTTTTGTATGGAATGAAATTTGGTTGCGATAATTATTTATTGTAACTTTTTGCTTTAACTCTAAAAGATTTTTTTGAATGATGTGTAATAATTTTTTTGTTTCAAAAGGCTTTTCTATGAAATCATTTGCACCAGCTTTTACAGACTCAATAGCATTATCAATATTGGCATGACCACTAAATGATATAATTACTAGATTACTATAATTATTTTTCAATTCATTAATTATATCTATTCCTTGCTTAGAGCTGTTTTTTAACCATAAATCAACTAAGACTAAGTCAAAATCAAAATTAGCAACTTTTAGTTTAGAATATTCATCGTAAGATACTACATAAGAAGTTTTAAAAGAATTTTTATTTAAGATTGAGGAAACTTGTTTACAAATTTCTAACTCATCATCAATTATCAATATTTTAGACATTTAATTTTATTTCAACCTTAAAACCAGAATATTTATTTGTTTTGATATCTAAAATACCATTATTTTCTTTAATAATTTTACTAATCAAAGATAATCCTAATCCAGATGAATTTTTTGTTGAAAAATATGGTTTCAATAAATTATTAACATCTTCATCGTAACCGGGACCGTTATCAAAAAAAGTAAATACAATATAACTATCAGTCTTAATTAAACTAATTTCAATAGAGGGGTCAGAAGTTTTTTCGAGTGCTTCAATGGCGTTTTTAAATAAATTATTAAGGATGATATCAATATAAGATTGATCAAAAAATATATAAATATCTTTAGTTATATTTTGGTTAAATGTAATTTTGGGGTAATTTCTTTTATACTCCTCTACATAAATAGATACAATTTCAGATAAATTAATTTTTTTATTAACTGCTTTAGGTAAACGAGCAAAATTAGAAAATTCATTTACAAGATTTTGAATTAGAAAAATCTGTCTTTTTATTGACTGAATAGAATTTTTTAATTCCTCATTATCTATTTCACTTTCAAGGTATTCTGTTGAGAGAAGCATTGGTGTTAAAGGATTTTTAATTTCATGAGATATTTTACGAGCCAAATCTGCAATAGCATTATTTTTTTCAGCAGCAATCAAGTTAGTATAGTCATTAAAAATAATTAACTGATCAAATAAGGAATTATTAGGAATATATAACGATTTTACAAAGAATGATTTTTCAGTTTTATTAACTATAAAATTAATATTTTTTTCAAAATTTTTATTATCATTTAAACCAGATTTGATTTCACTAAAACCCATTATCTTTTTAAAACTTTCAAATGCAGTTAAATTATTTTGAGATAGTATGCCCGAAGCTGAATTTTGAAAAATAAGATTATCATTATTTAAAACAAAAATACCATAAGGAGAATTTTCAATAATATTATTAATAAAATTTAGTTGGTCATTGATTGTGATATTGGTTTTTTCTAAACTCAATCTTTGGTTAATTATTGTATTACTCATACTATAAAAAGAATTAGTTAATTGAGAAATATCATCTTTATCATCAGATTTAGAAATTTTAAGATTTTTGAAGTTACCTTTTTTTAAGGCAATAATCGATGTATTCAATTCTCTGATTGGTTTTGCTAGTTTGAAACTAAAATTACCACCAATAATTATAAAAATTAGAATTAAACTTGTTGATAAAATAATATAAATAGTAAAAAAAGTTATTTGAATATTTTTTTTATTTTGATCGATTGAATTGATTGCATTGTAAGACTCAACAATATTTTGATAGTAGTTTAATAATTCTAAATCTATAGATTTCAACAGTACTAAAAAATTATTTTCTGATAAGTTTATTTTTGAAAAAAGCTGATTGTTTTCATAAAAAATGGTAATGTCATTTTCAGTATTTTCTAAAGATAATCTTAAATTTTCTTTGGATAACTCAACTTTATCTTCTGTAAAATGTTCAATATTTTTTTGATCATTTGAAATTCTATATACTGACATAATATCAAAACGTTGAATGATATTTCTGTCAATTAATCTTTCAGCCAATACATAATTTCTTATAAATTTAGAATCGGTAATCAAATTTTTTTCAGTCTGATCAATATATTTTTGAGCTAATTGATATGAATTGTTAACTGTTGATTTAAAAGCCGGTCCTAACCAGGTACTCATTTCAATATTAAAAAAAATTGCTGAAGTTAATAATATTATTCCACTTGGAATAATTGAAAATAATCCAAAAAAAAGAAAGAACTTATTAAATAATCTTAGTCCTACTATTTCTCTTTTTTTGGATTTGAAATAATTGATCAAAAATAAAATCAAATAAATTAATAAAATTAGAAGAAATGCAAAATCAGCAATAACTAAATATTGAATTAATTCGGCATCTCTTACTATTTCATTAGATGAAATAAGAGAATATACAGTTAATGAAAAAAGAATTATAAATATTGTTAGAAGAATA
>JAXOVD010000048.1:0-6915 GCA_036937365.1 Alphaproteobacteria bacterium | reverse complement strand
AAAGGAAAAAATGAAAGATTTTGTAATTTATCTAAATTCAACTTTCGTTCTAAATTTAAAATGGGAATTTTTAAAATTCCTAAAAAATACAATCCCAAAAAAATTATTAATATTCCTGAGAAAATATTCATCTCTCTTTTTAAGTCATAAAAAATATCACTTAAATAATCAATGGATGCACCCATAATGATAAACACAATAGAAAAACCAATAATAAATAAAATGATGAGAGGGAGTAATTTTAAGTTATCTTTTCGAGAGCTATTTTGTAAATCACTAAAAGATTTACCAACTATATAAGAAATAAACCCTGGAACGATAGGAAGAACACAAGGTGAAAGAAAACTAAAAACACCTGCCAGAAAAGCTATGGTAAAAGGAATTTCTTGGGTCATTAGATTATTATAGTATATTACTTCAATATCCCTAGCTCAGATGTTTGATCGTCAAATCCAAAATTTTACTCAAAAACCATTACAGTATATCGCCAAATTATTTTTAAAATTTATTTCCCCGAATCAAATGACCTTAGTAGGATTTGGCTTTGGTATTTTGATGTGCATTTCAATAGTCATTGATCAATACTTGATAGGTATCCTATTTTT
This sequence comes from Alphaproteobacteria bacterium, assembly GCA_036937365.1. GTDB lineage: Bacteria > Pseudomonadota > Alphaproteobacteria > HIMB59 > HIMB59 > HIMB59. The sequence continues at coordinate 6,310 of JAXOVD010000048.1, read as the reverse complement.
ATTTTTAAATCGCCTCGCTGATGGCCTTGATGGTGCTATGGCTCGATTGACAGCCCCTACTCCTTTGGGGGGATATCTTGATATTGTCTTAGACTTTTTAGTTTACGGTGGTTTTGTTCTTTCCTTTGGATTAACCGAGCAAAATTATACTTTCTTATCCATGGTCCTATTATTTTGTTATATTGGAACAGGAACTACCTTTTTAGCAAAAGCGGCTATCCTCCCATCTCTAACTCATCAAAATCAAAATACTGATATTCCCAAAAGCTTTCACTATGCCGTGGGGTTAGTGGAAGGCAGTGAAACAATAGTATTTATGATCTTATGTTTGTTGTTTCCTAACTTATTTGTTTATCTATCATCTATTTTTATCGCTTTATGCCTGATAACAATTGTTTTTAGAATTATTGTTTGTTATAAAGAACTTAATTATTAATAAAGAACAGGATTTTCATGACACTCAAACGATCATTAGTTGAAAGACTTAACCAAGAGGGAGCCATTTGCGCCGAAGGTTTTTTATTTGAAATGGAAAGAAGAGGTTATTTAACTGCAGGAGAATTTGTACCAGAAGTTGCGCTGGAATACCCCGAAGCCCTTAAAAATTTACACAAAGATTTTCAACACGCCGGATCTGATATAGTCGAGGCATTTACTTATAATGGTCATCGAGAGAAGATGAGAGTGATTGGCAAAGAAGAACTTTTAGAACCTCTTAACCGAGCTGCATTAAAAATTGCAAAAGAAGTTGCAAACGATGTACCTGAAGGAAGTGAGCCTAACTTGATGGCTGGGAATATATCTAATACGAATATTTGGAATCCCTCTGATAAAAACTCTCAAAAAGAAGTCAGAGGAATGTTTGAAGAAATGATTGGATGGGCCGTTGACGAAGGAGCGGATATGTTAGTGGGTGAAACTTTTTATTTTGCTGAAGAAGCCTATTGCGCTTTAGAAGTAATGAAAAGTTCTGGTCTTCCATGTGTTTTAACGATTGCACCGATGGGTGAAAATATTATGAGAGATGGGGTGACTCCTTTAGATACTTGTAAAGAATTAGAACAACTTGGAGCAGATGTGGTAGGGTTAAACTGTTTTCGTGGGCCTGAAACCATGCTTCCTTATATCAAAGATATTCGAGCTCATGTAAAATGTCATGTAGGCGCACTCCCCATTCCTTATCGCACTAATGAAAAACAACCAACTTTCTTTAATTTAGATGATTATGATAATTGTAAATGTTCCGCACCTCATGGCAGAACCTTTCCTACAGCATTAGACCCTCTTTTTACTAATCGCTATGAAATCAGAAAATTTATGCAAGATTGCTACGATATGGATGTAAAATATTTAGGTGTTTGTTGTGGTGCCAACCCCATGCTTATTCGAGAAGTAGCTAACGTTATGGGGAAAAATCCTCCTGCAATGCGTTTTCGTGAAAATATGTCTAATCATTTTATGTATGGAACAAACAAGCGAATTCCAGAACATATTAAAGATTATGGCGATAAGGCTTAATTAATAAAAGCGAGGTAAGCTTCCATAAAGATTTTTGCGATGGTCAGAGTAAGAAAAAAAAATATAAGTTTTAAGACTATTCTGGTAATTCTTCCAGGCTCCATTCCTGCGTAATAAGCCTCAAAAATATTAAAACCATCAAAAAATTTATTGATGATTATTTTTTTGGATTGGTGAAGAAGAAAAGCTAGCGGTTTGCAAACTGCGTGATAGCCAAGAATGCCAAATATGATCACTATAATAAGACTGATATTCATCATAAATGACCAAATTACCAAAGATAAAATCCAGTATCCCAAAAAACTTATTCTCTCCATTTGATCGGGTCTGGTAAAAAGTTGGAAGTAATTCAATTATTGAAATCCTTGCTCTGCAAGCTCATTTGAAGAGATCGTGTTTAATTGATTTTTATTTTGAGATAAAAGTAAAATATTTTTTAATTGGTCTTTAATTCCTATTAATTTTTTTTTGGCTTCAGGCTCATCGTATTCCATATCTTCTTTAAAACTAGATCGAAGCGCAAGGATAATAACTCCTCCTGCATTAACACAGTAATCAGGACAGTATATTATGCCCTCGTTAAATAATTTTTGTTCAATCTCATTATCGGCTAATTGATTATTTGCGGCCCCTAAAACACAATTTACTTTTTTATTCTTTGTAAAATCTAAAAATTCTTGATTCAAATCTCCCCCAGTTGCACATGGAGAAAAGATATCAATCTGATCAAAATTTGTGTCTTGATAATGTTTTAAAAAAACAAATCCATCTTTTTCAATCAAGTCTTTCTTTGACTCAAAATCTACTATCTCCACTATCGCTCCCGACTGTTTGCAAAATTGAGCTAATCGCGCCCCTACTTTTCCATAACCTTTAATTAGTATCTTCTTATTTTCTAACGTGCTTTGTTGACTATAAAATTCTTCATAGCCAATCATTGCATTAAAAACACCATAAGCGGTACTTAGGCCAGAGTCTGAACCTTTTGTGCTGCAAACATAAGGTGAGAGTGTTTTTAATTGGACAAGATCTTCATCGACCATCCCTATATCTCCAGCCGTAATATAAGTACCATCTAATTCTTTTAAAACTTGAGCAAACAACTCATAAAATTGAACTTTTGGAATTTTAGCGTTTACTGTCGCTTTTCCTCCACCAAAATCGAGATTTGCTAATGAATTCTTATAAGTCATGGCCTTAGATAGCTTTAATACATCCGTTAGCTGATCTTCGTGGGTTTGATAAGAAAAATACCTACAGCCTCCCAGAGCAGGTCCTCTTTTAGTATTATGAATCGCTGTAATACATTCAAATCCTACTGACTCATCTTGAGAGAGTAAGACTCGCTCATAATCATCATGTTGTAAGTCTTTAAATATGAGTGTCATTTTGAATTAATTTATCAATTATTTTTTGGTCACCTTCTAAGAAATCATAATCACTCAAATTTGAAATATCAATCCATTTCAATTGGTGATGAACTAAATTTTGCATTTCACCCTCAAATTGAAAAATTTGATAAAAAACCAGTTTCAATTTCTTTGATAACTCCTTGTATTCATACAAATATTCATCAAAAAAACTCATTTTAATTATTTCAATGTTTAATTCTTCTTTTAATTCTCTTTTTAAAGCCTCTTGATTTTCTTCAAAGTCTTTTATCTTTCCACCTGGGAATTCCCATTTTAAAGAATGATCGCCCTCTTTCTTTCTTTGACAAATTAAAATTTTTTTATTTTGGTAAATTAACCCCCCCACAACAGTTGTAGGTTGATTATTTATTTTTTGCTCGAGCAATATAAATACCTATTAAAATAAGAATACATCCTAAAAATTGAATTAAATTAAGTTTTTCTTGAAAAAATAAATATCCAAGGATAGTGGCAGCGATAGGTTGGATTAATAAGGTAAGAGATGATGTAGATGCTGGCAAATATGCTAATGCATAAGTTATTAAAGCTTGTCCTAAAAATTGACAAACAAAAGCTAATAAAAATAAGGCTAGGATTGAAGTAAGTGTTTGGGGGGTTAGTTGTTGTTCAAAAAATACTGAAACTATGATTAAAATCAAAGAGGTAACTACCCCTGATATAAACATGATTGAAGTTGTATTATATTTTTTTCTAAGCTGACTGATGGTAATAATATAACTCCCGTACCAGACAGCCGTCAAAACACCAAGCAGGTCCCCTAAGAATTGATCTTTATTAAACTGGAAGCTTTCCCCTAAAAGAAGAGTCATGCCGCCCAGAGACAATCCTGCGGCCAAGAAAAAAAACTTTGTAAATTTTTCTTTTAAAAAAAAATAAGAAAATAAAATTACAACCACAGGGGCCAAATTAGATAAAAAAGTAGACTTGGAAACAGTAGTTAGTTTTATCGACCAGTGCCAACATATTAAATCCAGCGCAAAAAATAAACCTGAGAAGAAAAAGACTAGATAGTAATTTTTTACTTCAGGAAATTTAATTTTTTCAATTACACCTGATGAAGAAAACAGTAAAAAAAAAGGAAGACTTAAAAAAATCCTATAAAACGCTGTCATGATAGGATCAACATCTGAAAGCCTGACAAATATTGGAGAAAAAGCGATGCCCAATGCGCCTAATACTAAAACAAAAAAGGGATTAATTTTAAATTTAAGCAAAAACTTCTTCTGATTTTTCTTTTTCGATTATCGGAAAATGAATTACCGCAGAAAATAATGAAATAATAATGGCCATTATCCAAGCTAAGTCCAAGGATCCGTAAAGATCAATCACGAGTCCTCCTACATAAGAACCAACAAACGCACCACATTGGTGAGAGACCATTACTATCCCGAACAAGGTAGATAGATATCGTGTCCCAAACCGATTGGCAACTATACCCGATGTAGGTGGGACCGTGGAAAGCCAAAGTAGTCCGATAACACAGCTAAAGGCAATAATTATAAAATTTGTTGTCGGTAAAATTAAAAGTAAGAAAATTACAATGCTTCTCGTAAAATAAATAAAAGACAACACATATTTTTTTTTAATAATACCAGAAACACGCCCTGAGATTAGCGTCCCGATCATATTAAAAATTCCTACAAGCGTGAGACCAGTAGCTGCAATCGTAACTTCCAGCCCTTGAATTTTTGCAAAGACAGGAAGGTAATTAGAAATTAAGGCGACATGAAGCCCACATACAAAAAAACCTAAGATTAAGAATTGATAGCTTTTATCTTGAAAAGCTTGCTTGATCACATCTGAAATTTTTCTTGGGGTATATTTTTTTATATTTTGATTTTTTGGTTTTGGTATCAAAAATATTAGTGACATTGGAATAAATAATAAAAAAGAAATAGAAACAATTTGAAATGATAAGCTCCATTGAAAAGTGGAAACTAAAAACTGATTAATAGGTGTAAAAATAAACATCCCGGATGCAGCGAGAGACATTAAAATTCCTGTTACCGTACTTCTTGTTTTATCATCCTCAAAATATTTTGAAACACCACCTATGATAACTGGCACAGAAATAACCCCTGCAGACAGACCTCCGATAACTCCTAGGCCTAAAAGAAAATGGATAGGATCAACAGCTGAAGAAGTGACATAAAAACTCAAGGAAATTCCGATAAAGCCCACCATTAGAGTTTTTACATACCCTTTTTGTTCTGCAAACGCTCCTGCAATTGGCGACATACATCCCCAAAGTAAATTAAAAATTCCATAAGTAAGCCCAATCATCGAGGCACCAAATACAGTAGAACTAATTAAATCTGGAACATAAATTCCTAACGACATTCGAAATCCATTACCGACAGAAAGAATTAAACCCGCAACTAAAATCAAAAAGAATGATTTCATTGGCATAAAATATAGAAAAGTATTAAAAAAAATATGTTTATTTTTCTGAGTAAAATCACTATAGTCCCTCGCTATGGGATATCCAAAAAAACATCGTGGACGCAGAAAAATTGGTTCAAGAAAGCGTCGAGCTAAGAGAAGAGCGAAAAAGAAGTAATCTTTAGATTATTTTATTCAATAAAATCAACTATTAAGTATTTCATAAAGTTCCAAATACTCTTCACTATCGTCACCAGCAACTTCTTTAAGTTTCATTAACATTTCAAGAGCTTTGTCTTTTCTATCTGTCTCGTAGTAAAGTTCCCCTAAATATTCTAAAGCACCGATATGATTAGAGTCTAATTCTAGGGCTTTTAAATAATGCTTTTCAGCCAAGTCAAAATCAGGGTTTTTTTGCTTTCGGGTAGCATAACCGAGGTAGTTATAGAGATCAGCTTTTGTATAACCCTCTGGTGTTTCAGATAATAATTTAGTTAATGCTTTTATGGCCTTTTCATATTTTTCTGATTTGATTAAATATTCAGCGTTTGAATACTCCTGATTTGCATCAATTGAACTACTTGACCCCGCACCAAAAACTAAGGATTGAGAAAATAAAAAAAAGACTAGAATAATAAATTTCATCTTATCTTTTTATACTCTCATTGTTATAGTCAGATTAAAGAAAAGTTATGATTCAATTAAATCGAAGATCATTTATTACCCTAACTATCGGGTGCGTATTAACAGGAGCAAAACCATTAATGTCTATTGAAAAACTAGAATTAACCGATGCGGAGTGGCAAGCACGTTTGAGCGAAGAAGAATATTATATCTTAAGAAAAGAAGGAACCGAAAGACCTGGGACTAGTATTCTTAATGATGAAAAAAGAAAAGGGAATTATCATTGTGTAGGTTGCGAGCAAGCTCTTTTTAGTTCTGAGATGAAATTTGACAGCGGTACCGGTTGGCCTTCT
>JAXOVD010000047.1:0-7035 GCA_036937365.1 Alphaproteobacteria bacterium | reverse complement strand
TTTTTTTTAAAAATTTTTTGTTTTAGAAAGGTATCACAAATACGACGTACCGTCGTTCGAGGTAAATTCGTTTCTCTAGAAATACTGCTATGCGTCACCCCATAGTCAGGATGATCTGCCAGAGCTTGGTCAATTTCTTTACTCATTGCTTCGCTATTTGGTTGATTAGAGCTATTTTGGATAGTTTGCAGAATAGTTTTTTTCGTATGATTAATCACCGACAAGACGACAATAAGATGTTCAATCGATTGATAATTTTTTTTAATGGCTTTTAAGAATTCTTGAAAATTTTCTGTAATAGCAAAGTAATTATCAATGAATTTTTTATCGTCCATCCTGATTAGTTTATTTTGAAAAAGGTAGAAGTACTAATATATAAAGCTTTAGTTTGCCCTGGAGGAAGGCGAAGCAAACTAAAGCAAGAAGTGAGGATGGAAAAAAACAAATTTATCTTTGTAATTATTCTATTATCTACTTTACGGTTAGTGGCCAATTTGGCTATATTTTATGTGTCCAAAATGGCCACTTAATTTTTCAATATACATCAATCTATTTCGTGAGTTCTTTGATTAAAATATTCAAATTGGGGATAAATTCTGTCTTATTAATCGAGGTATTTAGATATTGAGTGCATTGATGATTTTTAAACTCAGTATCTAGATACTCCATTACCCTATCCTCCCCCGCCCACTGATTACTAAAATCACTGGCCCCCTGAAAAAATGATTTTAAAGACTCCTCAGAACAATCATCCCAAAAAGCAGGACAGTAATTTTGATCACTATCGGTGAAAAGATTGATATAGGCATCTAAGATCATAATTTCAAAATTAGGATAATTCACTTTAATGAGATTATCTTTTGGGGAGTCTCCAAATTGTCTTTGACTGGGATCATAATATAAATCAAAATTTAAAAGACTAGCTCCTACATAGTTTTCATTAAAAAATTGAACTATATTTTCTCTTTTTTCTTCTTCCTCTATCGGATCAAGAGCCCAATAAACCTCCTCTAAGTAGCCTATACAAAAATCTTTATTAAGATTGCCTGCGTAAGATGAAAAAGTAAAAGTTAAAAAAAAAAGAATTTTTAAAATCATTTTAAGTATCGTTGAATATCAAAAGCAAGATTAACAGGCATATCCCGTAACATTAAGTTTGTTATTAACTTTCCTGTGGTGGGTCCTAGGGTCCATCCGAGATGATTATGACCAAATGCATAAAATATATTTTTAAACTTGGGCGATCTTCCTAACACTGGCAGACAGTCTGGAAGTGTTGGGCGAAAACCAAGCCAAGGATTTTGATAATCTTGAAGAGCGGGGAGTAATCGTTTCGCATCACGAGCAATATAATCAATGCGTGCTTGTGAGATTGAAGGTTGCAATCCTCCTAATTCGACGGTTCCAACAGCTCGAAGTCGATTGTGCAAGGGGGTTAGATACATTCCCGACTCCACCAAGCTGGTGGGACGAGTTAAAAGTTGTTGTTTTTCAATAAATTCTATGTGGTAGCCTCTTTCTGTTTCCAATGGAATGAACTGGCCTTCAATCTGCTTTACTAGTGATTTTGAGAATGCCCCTGTACATACAACTACCTGATCATAATCACTATGATTGATTTGAGTTGATCCTTGACTGGGATGAATGGCAGAAACTTCTTCTTTTTGAAATTGACCACCATGACTAAGAAAGCTTTGATACAATTTTTCTAAGATCAGATCAGGATCAAGGGTGTGATGAGCTTTGGGGAAATGCCATCCTCCTTGGATTTGACTTGATAGATTGGGCTCCAACTCTCTTATTTCTTCACCAGATAATTTTATTTGCTCTATACCTGCCTCTGATCGAATATTGATCTGCGAAGTATTGGGTTGTTGGCGGGAATCAATCCAGACATATAAAACTCCTCGATGAGTTAATAAGTTTTGAGCCCCTATTTCTTTTAATAATTCTTGATAATTGGGAAGTGCGCTTTTAAGAAGAGAGGAAGTATGCGCTGCTGTTTTTTTCATTGAAGTGCTATTGCAGTTTTTTAAAAATTGAATTAGCCATGGAGTTAATTTTCCTATTTTACTCCATTGAATAGCTATGGGTGAAGTCTTGGAGAAAAGATATCTTGGTAGTTGTCCCCATACTTGAGGATGATTGATACCCGGAACGCCGTAATTAGCGATCATGCTCGCATGTCCGCGCGATGTACCTGTACCCGGTTCTTGTTTGTCGATTAAAAATACCTGGCAACCAGATTTTTGAAGATAGTAAGCGGTACTCAGACCAATAACCCCCGCTCCGATAACTGCAATTTTCTTTGAACTCACTGATAAAATTTTAAAGTGTTTTCAAAAAAGCCCAAGTCCAATAATATTATTCCCGATGCTTAAATTCATTTGTGCAGACCTTGATGCTAGGCCTTTATTTTGGACGGAAGGCAATAAGCGTTTTGGATTTGAGCCAGAAATAGCTCAAGCTATTGCAAAAGAAATGGGAGAAGAACTGCAATGGATTTTTCTCAAATGGGCTGATTTTTCAATGTATTTATTGAGTGGTAAGGCAGATGCCATCATGTGCGGCTCAGCGATAACACCAGAAAGAGAAAAACAATTTCTCTACTCCAAGCCTTATGCTTATTTTAATGAGTCAGTTCTTATCCGTTCCGAAGATCACTTTGAAAAACCAGAGGACTTTCAAGGCAAAATATTAGGAGCAATTCACGAAAGCACAAATATGGCCCTCGCCCAACAATGGAAGGGTTGTCAGTATCGAGCTTTTAACGGTACATCGGATAATGTCTTTAAAGAAATGATTGATGCCCTATCTAATGGAGAAATTGATGGCATCGTAGACGATGAACCAGCCTTTGGAGGCACTATTCAAGATCCAAAATTTAAAATAGCTTTTACTGTGGAGACAAAAAATGCATGGGGGGTCGCAATACAAAAAGATAACTTTTCTTTAAAAGAAAAAATTGATAAGGCTTTAAACAACATTCATCAAAATCGTATCCATAAAAAAATTTGGCTTAAAAATTTTACTATACCATACCCAAAATTTTAGATTTTATTTTAAAAAAGATTAATTTTAAATATATTGATATAATTTAGTATAACTGATGAAAATTTTTCAATTAAGACAAATATTCAATATTTTTAATATTTTCCTAGTAAGTATATTTTTTGTATATCCAAATATATCTTTAAGCAGTGAAAGAACCTGTGAGTACTTATTGTATGAAAATTTTTTTGATGATACTTACACAGAGCCAGCAGAAAATTTTGGTTTTTTTCTGGAGGATGTTGAGGATAATGACGACAACTATATAGAGATCATTGATATCTTGAATAGCTCACCTTTATCAGAACTAGAAATTGACCTTGATAAAGACCCAACAATTATATCAATCAATGGAATAAATTTAGTTTTAAATAATGAGGAGGAGTTCTCAGATAAAGCCAAGCAATTAGAAAATATTTTAAATGATAATGAATTCATAGAATTTGAAATTTATTATTTAGATAATGAGCAAAAAAAATCTTTTGAATTGAATAAATTTTCTTATGAAAAAGAAATCGATGTTACAGCAACAATTAATATTAATGAATTAAAAGTAATTAATAAATCAAGAGAAACGACTGGTAAATTTTTTATTCAATTGGAATGGGATAATCCAGAAGTGACAAAAAAAATTGAAGCTATAACTGCAAATAACGAATATGTATGTTACTTCGACACGCAAGATTCCATAGAAAAAGTGTTAAACAAAGTTTGGTCTCCTATCCCTGAATCTGATGAATTAGGCTCGAAATATGAAATTGCTAAACTTAATTTACTAACAGTTAGAAATTTTAATGATGACTATTATCAATTTACTTTAGATTTTGAAATGGACAAGACTGTCAGAAACAAAACCAATCTTGGTCAGTTTCCTTTTGATACTTTAGAGACAAAATTTGATTTCGTATTTAAAAATGGTGGAAGTGTTTATAATTATTATGAAACCGACGAAGAAGATATAGAATCCCTTAACAACAATCTCCTTGAGTGGGAAATACAAAAAGATTTTAAAGAATACTTTAAAAAAGTTGGCTCATATGATGCCAGTTATTTTGAATTTGATATTAAAAGAAAAAATCTTTATTACATTTTTAAAATTATGCTTCCGGTTATCTTTATTGTCTTAATATCCTTTAGTGTTTTTTGGATTAATAATCAAGAAATTGAAGGAAAGTTAAATGTATCTATTGTTAGCTTACTGGCCTTGATTGCTTATAATTTTGTTTACGGATCAGACTTGCCCAAAATTGGTAGTATTACGGTTATGGATACATTTATTTTGATAGCCTATTTGTTTGCGGGTCTTTCTACTTTTATTAGTGTTTATTCCTATTTTGACTATAGAAGAGATAAGCTTAAAAGTGATTTCAATACTCTTGATTTAAAAATGCGTTATATAGCTCCCATTGGATATGCTATTGCTGTCTCATCAATTTGTTTAATTGTTTACGGTAAATAAAAAAATTATTTAATTTTCAACATAAGGCGCAAGGCTATCCTTGGACCAGTCGCTATCTCCTTCATAACGATACCAAGAGATAATCTCGCCATTTTCTACAATATACGCTTCCTCAATGTTATTCATGTAATCTACATGATCATAAGGACCGATATACAAATAATTATCATCACCAATAGAAATAGATTCATATAGGTTGGCAAAACATTCAGAATAAGCTTCTACTTCACTATCAAACGCAATGATACAATTGCTGTTAGGATTATAAATAGTCAAACCCACAAGATCTGATGTCGTAGATAATTTCACATCGTGAGGGTTATAGTCTTCGAGAAAATTAAATTCATCGAACATAAAGTATTTCTCATAAAAAAAGTGATAAAGCTTAGATGTCATGACGCTAAAAATAATTATCGTAATTAAATTAATAAAAATGGAGTACCCCATATAGTAATTAGGATGTTTATTAAGATACTCTTCCTCTTCTGTTTTTAATTTTTGATGTTCTTTTTGGCGATACAGAATAACAGCAGTAGACAGGATTAGCGATAAGACAATCACATAGCCGATAATTATATGGCCTAGTCCCCACATTAAATTGTAGGTACCGTGAATGATAATAGGAATAAATAAGGCCAATACCATTCTAAATAAAAGAGGAATATTTTTAATGAAAAAACCACCTAATATTAAGCCCATTACTGCTCCCGTGCTAGCATGCATAATAGTCGGTAGAATACGCACATATATAATATTTTGCATTTCTGAACTATATCTAAATACATAGTCGATATTTTCCATAGCAGAAAAACCGAGAGAAACCGTTACGCCATAAACAATTGCATCCATACGTTCATTGAATGCGTGTTGGCGACTACAATAATAATAAAGAATTAATAACTTACATGTTTCTTCTAGAAAAGCGGCTCGGGTATAGGCAAAGTAAAATTCGGACTCTGGATAAGGAAATTTGAAATAATTAATAACTCCTTCGGTAAAAATAATTAATGGGTCAAGAAAAAACATTAAGCCATAGCCTAATAAAAAAGATGTTAATACAATGGCCTTGGGTTCTTTAAATTTATCAAAAAAATAGATAACACTAATAATCAAAATAGAAGGACCAACCGACCATACCCATAACATTAAGTCTTCAGTGTTAATCATTCCTGTATTCATGTACTGGCCACCCACTTATCTTTAATTTGAACAAATTTGATTTTTTCTGTGCCACTCATTCTTGTCTGGGCCCCAAACAATGTAAATAAAGATAACATACTAGCATCTGGATTTCGTGATATCATCTCATAGTCAATATAGACTTCGCAATATGCTATCTTAGAGCTTTGAGAGTCACAATCTAAAAGTTCAAACTCATGTATCTTAAAATAAATATCACCTAACAATGCCGCTCCAAATAATCCCCCAAGTCCCGTTTCATCATTTTGAGCACCTTCTTGAAAACCTGTATTAAATACATTTTTTAAATAATCTTGCATCGCTGCTCTTGCCTCTCTTTCACTTGGTTGATTAGAAAAACAGGCAGTAAAAAAAAAGAAGCTTAAGATGATACCAAAAAACTTCATTGAATTACTTTATAGGATTGGGAAGACCGAATTTATTAGCACTAGGGTTTCCAGGTAAAGAAAACCAATATAGCAAAGGAATCATCCCAATAATAGTAATGTAGATCAGCTGATACCACCCTGATTTACCAATATCATGTAACCTTCTACAACTTAAAGATAGTATTGGAAAAATGAAAATTAAAGTAACTAGTAATGTAAGCGGTGAAGACAAAAGAATATCCCAAGTAGATATATCGTATGAAGAAAAATTATTTAAAGCATATCGCATAGATTCATAAAGAGATATGGGGGTATAAATGAAGATATAAAGAAGAGTAAATTGCCAAAATTCTTTTCTGGTTGCTCTTCCTTGAAAGTTAAATGAATTTTTAAAAGAATGAATTATATTTTTAAAAAAGACCATAATATAAAAATTAAAATTATGTTATATAAATAAATATGCAATACTTCCTTTCATACTATACTTTTTTTATTTTGCTTATCTATTTCTTAATAAGATTTAAAAAACCACAATTTAAGAACCCTATGTTTGTGGGATCGTTAATAATATTTATCGGTGGTTATAACATACTAGTCCTAATTCTTGTGATGGGTATCCTTGCGTTTTTAGCCTTCAATTTACCTATTAACAATTTACCAGAAATAAATTTGTTAAAAATATTATTTGATATGAAATTTGATATTCTCATATTTTTAATTATTTCTTTATTTTCAATATTATTTATCCAATTAGGAGCAAAGATAATTAAAAGCGAAAAATTAAATAGATATTTAGAATAGTAGAAATTAATTTTATTTTAATTTTCTAAAGCTCCAAGGATACTCAAACTCCATGGCCCACATTCCATTTTCTCTACTTTGAGCATATTCTTCATCTTGAATAAATTGATCGGAGTATTGTCGATATGCAAAGGCATAGCCTTCTCGAACTAAATA
>JAXOVD010000046.1:0-7334 GCA_036937365.1 Alphaproteobacteria bacterium | reverse complement strand
AAAGTCTGCTGATGGTAGTGTCTTAGGTGATGAAATTAAAAATAAAATGGATAATGGCGATTTGATTGAAGATTTAACTGTAATTTCTGTATTAAAAGAGAAAGTTGATAGTCTTGGTGAAGAACAAATACTAGTCGATGGCTTCCCAAGAAGCTCTTTACAGGCTGAGTCTCTTAAAAAGATCTTTTTAAACAAAAATTTAAACATAATTAATTTTACTGTTAGTGATGAGGAGCTCTTGACCCGTATTACAAAAAGAGCTCAAGAAGAGTCCAGAGCCGATGATAAGGTTTTTGATAAGCGTTTATCAATTTATAAAAAATCTCATACTGAGATCATTGACTCTTTGTCTAATGATTATGAAGTTATCAATATTGATGCTAATGATCAAATTGACTCTATTTCCCAAAAAATTATTGAAAAACTTGGTATAAATTGATGTATTTTGTATTGACTTTTAAATACTTTTTTACTATTTTCACCCCTTCAGGAGATCTCAATTGGCAAGAATAGCAGGCGTAAATCTACCAGTTAATAAACGTGCTTTAGTTTCATTAACCTACATCCATGGTATTGGACCGAAATTTGCTTTAGATATTTTAAAAGCAAATGGTCTAGATCATACAAAAAGAATTAAAGAATTTTCCGAAGATGAGATCTCTAAAATTAGAAAATCTATTGAAGAAAGCTATACAGTTGAAGGTGACCTAAGACGTGTTGTATCACAAAATATTAAACGTTTAAAAGATCTTGGTTGCTATAGAGGTTTAAGGCATCGTCGTCAATTACCTACTAGAGGTCAAAGAACACATACTAATGCTAGAACAAGAAAAGGTAAGGCTGTAGCGATCGCTGGAAAGAAAAAAGTTACTAAATAAAATGGCAAAAACTGAAAAAAAAACTTCTGAAAAGAAAAAAACTAAAAAAAATTTTGGGCAGAATGGTGTGGTCCATATCAAGAGTTCTTTTAATAACACTATTGTTACGATATCTGATTTAAGTGGTAACGCTGTTTCATGGTCATCTAGTGGAACCATGGGTTTCAGAGGTTCGAAAAAATCTACACCTTATGCAGCTCAAATGGCAACTGATGCTGCTGGTAAAAAAGCATATGATGTTGGTCTTAGAAAACTTGACGTTTTAATGAAAGGTCCTGGGTCCGGAAGAGAGTCAGCTTTGAGAGCTTTACAAAATATTGGTTTCATTATTAATAATATTAAAGATGTTACACCGCTTCCACATAATGGATGCAGACCAAAGAAAAAAAGAAGAGTATAGAACTTTTAATAGGAGTAAAAATTGATAGAAAATAATTGGATAACCCTAGTTAAACCTAACAAGGTTGACTACAAGATCAGTGAAAATAAAAAATTTGGTACTGTGGTAATTGAACCACTAGAAAAGGGTTTTGGAACTACACTTGGTAATGCCCTAAGAAGAGTCTTACTTTCATCATTGCAAGGTACAGCGATTACATCCATTAAAATTAATGGCGTTCTTCACGAATTTTCAACAATTGAAGGAGTAAGAGAAGACGTAACCGATATCATAATGAACCTAAAAAACGTTACATTTAACTCAAAAAGTAACCATACTCAAAAACTTACATTGAATGTTAAAGGTCCAAAAGAAGTTTTGTCATCTGACTTTGATGAAAACCCAGAAGTTGAGATTGTTGATAAAGATACTGTTATTATGAATGTTGACTCTAATAGAGAGGTTAATCTTGAAATCTTCTTAGATGTAAATAAAGGTTATATCTCTGCTGAAAAAAACAAAGATAATGAAAACAAAAGTGTTGGTCAAATTATGTTAGATGCAACATTTAGTCCTGTTAAAAGAGTTGCCTTTAGTGTCGATAATTCACGTATTGGTCAGGATACTGAGTTCGATAAATTAATTTTAGATATTGAAACTAACGGTACAGTTTCACCTGACGATGCAGCGGCTTTAGCAGCTAGAATTCTTCAAGATCAGTTAAAACCCTTTATTAATTTTGAAGAACCCACTGAAGATGAAAGAAAAAAATTACAATCCTCAAAAGAGCCTCAATTCAATAAGAATTTACTTAAGAAAGTTGATGAACTTGAACTTTCTGTTAGATCCGCTAACTGTTTAAAAAATGATAATATCTTTTATATTGGCGATTTAGTTCAAAAAACCGAAGGTGAGATGTTAAGAACACCAAACTTTGGAAGAAAGTCTCTTGATGAAATTAAAGAAGTTTTAGTATCTATGGGTTTAAATATGGGTATGGATTTACCAGGATGGCCACCAGAAAATATTGAAGAGCTCTCAAAAAAGTATGAGGATCCATTTAAAGTATAATGAAACACGGACTAAAGCAACGAAAGTTAAATAGAACTTCTTCACATAGGTTAGCTCTATTGAAAAATTTATCTATTAGCCTTATAAAACACGAAACAATAACTACAACGACAGAAAAAGCTAAAGAACTAAGACCTTTTATTGAGAAATTAGTAACTAAAGCAAAAAAAGATAATCTTAGTAACAGAAAATATATTTTATCTAAGCTTTTTAATAACAAAGAAGCTTGCCAAAAACTCTTCTCTGAAATCTCAGATCAACAAAAAGACAGAAATGGCGGCTACACGCGAATTATTAAAAAAGGTAACCGTTTTGGTGACTTTGCTCATACCAGCATAATTCAATTCGTAAAAAATTAATTTTTTATGAAAACCTATTTGGCTCTAGTCCTAGGAGCCACTATAGGATCCAGCATAAGATACTTATTTTATTATTTTAATATCTCAGCATATGGATTACCTTTATCGACTATAATTGTAAACATATTGGGGTCTTCTTTAGCAGGTTATTTTTATGGAAAGTTTCAAAATACTGCCTATGTATTTATGTATCTAGGAATATTTGGCAGCTTAACTACACTATCAGCCCTTAATTTAGAATTGTTTGAATTATTAAGTAATAAATATTTGATCAAAGCGATTATATATTTTTTTATTAATATATTTCTTACTTTTGCTTTTTTTTATTTGTTTCATATTATCAGTTTAAAACTTGCAAGTTAAAGTTAATCAATCATTTAATCGATTAGATAAATTTATTTTTCAATATTTTGAAAACATACCCCTCTCATTAATTCAAAGGTTAATTAGGCAATATAAAATCAAAATTAATAATAAAAAATCAAAAGCCAATTCTAAACTAGTTTCAGGTGATATAATTTACATTTATTACACATTTGAATTTCAAGATAAAAAAGATTTAACAATAAAAATCTCTGAAGATTTTCAAAAAAAATTGAGAAAAAGATTAATTTTTCAAAATGCTGATTTTATTGTCATTAATAAATTAAATGGATATTCAGTTCAAAGAGGTTCAAAAGTAAATGTTTCTTTAAAAGATTATTATGAAAGTATTTTAGATACTAAGCTTTATATAGTTCATAGATTGGATAAAGATACTTCTGGTATAATGATATTTGCTAAAAATAGAATGGCGGCCAGTTCAATATCGAAACTTTTTTTGATGAACAAAATTCATAAATATTATTTAGCTACAACTCATAAAAAATTTATCAAAAGTTCAGGTATCTTAGAAAATATTAATAATGAAAATAAATTACTTAAATTGTTTTATCGTAAAATTAATTCTTTAGATGGTAATTATTCATATTTAATAAAATTATTAACAGGAAGAAAACATCAAATTAGACTCCAATTCTATTTAAATGACAATCCTATTGTGGGTGATAGAAAATTTTCTAATGATAAAAAAATAGCTTTTTCTCTTAGATCTGTAGCTATTCATTTTTATTATTTGGATAATTTTTACAAATTTAAATTAAATTTAAATCAAATTGACTAATAAACTCTTTTTTTAATCCATCTACTATTTTTTCTTTATTAAATTTAATATTCATTTCAGTTAAACTGCTTATCTGCCCGGCATTTAAACCACAGGGGTTAATTTTTCTAAAATTTTCTAAAGGTAAATCGAAATTAATTGATATTCCATGATAGACAACTCCTTTTGAGTATCTCAAACCTAAAAAGACTATTTTTTTATCTTTTTTTATTTTTTGATCTTTTGCCCATAGTCCTCTATTAGTTTCTTTTTTTGTAAATAGTTTAATATCGTTTTGTTTAAAAATTTTAATTAATATTTTTTCAATTATATCAATGTACTTTATGATATTTAATCTCCTTTTTCTTAAGTTCAAAATAGGATAAATAATTAATTGTCCAGGACCATGATATGTTATTTTTCCTCCTCTATTTATAAAAATGACTGGAATATTATTAATCTTTGTTAATTTAAAATTTTTTGGTGTAGAGCTTCCAGCTGTATAGACCTTTTGATGCTCCAAAAACCAGATTTCTTCATTTTTAATGTTTTCAGATACCTCTAAAACCTTTGAATTCATTTTATTCAAAGTTTCTTCATAATTCGCTCTTCCTTTTAGTTGTTTTATTTTTAACATTGTTTATTAATTAATTTTTGTAATTGCGGACGTGGCGGAATTGGTAGACGCGCAGCGTTGAGGTCGCTGTGGGAGTATATCCTGTGGAAGTTCGAGTCTTCTCGTCCGCACCATAAATAAAGTATAAATGTTAAATTTTAATAAGAAAGAATACATTCAGTCAATAAAGTCACTTCATCCAGCTGATCAGGCTGATAGCATTGAAAATCTTTCTTTAAAGGATCAAACCTCAGTTTTAAAAAGTTCGACAAAGTCCCTTCATCCTGATTTTATTGCCTATCTAAGAGATGAAACAAGAGAACAGATTTTAAATCTAATTCCAAAAAAACAATTAATAAATTTAATTAAGTATCTAGATTTAGATGATGCAGTAGAAATATTAAGTGAATTTGACACTAAAGATCTTGTTAATACTTTATCTAGTTTGGGTCAGCTTCAACGCTCTAGAATTGAAGAAAATCTTAAATATCCAGAGGATTCTGCAGGTCGAATAATGAACAGAGATTTCCTATCAGTTAAATCTAATTTAACTGTAGGTAATTTGATTGATCAATTAAGAACATCGAGAAGAGGTCCTAAAGATTTTTATAATGTTTTTATTGTTGATGAAAATAATATTCCTATTGGATATGTCCCTTCAGGTAGAATTTTAAGATCTAAAAGAAGTAAAAAATTAAAAGACATGATACTAGGAAATATTCATTTAATTAAATCTTCTGATTCAGTTGAGGATATTGCTTATACCTTTCGACAATACGGATTAGTATCAGCACCTGTCGTAAACGTTGATAATAAAATGTTGGGTATCGTAACCGTTGATGATGTTGTTGAGATTTTGCATGAAGAAACTGAGGATGATATACAAAAATTAGGAGGATTATTTGTAAACGATTTTTATAAGGGTGCTTTTACTTCTGCCTCCTCAAGATTCATTTGGCTTGGTTTAAACTTGTTAACTGCAATTTTAGCCTCCTTTGTTATAGACATATATTCTGATCAACTGCAACAGATGATTGCAATAGCTGTACTAATGCCAATAGTTGCTTCTATGGGTGGCAATGCGGGAACTCAAGCTATGACAATTTATGTACGAGCTATCGCGACTAAAGATATTAATAACTCAAATTACTTTAATTTAATTATTAAAGAATTTTTAATTGGTAGCATAAATGGTTTGGCTTTATCATTGATAATGGGCTTAATAGCTTATTTCTGGTTTGATAGCCTTGTTTTGGCTTTTGCCATTGCATTTGCAATACTTATTAATTTAGGCTTCGCTTGTTTAGTTGGAATCATAATTCCTATTTCCATCAATAAGTTAAAAATAGATCCTGCATTAGCTTCTGGAATTGTATTAACTACTTTTACAGATGTTTTTGGTTTTTTGTCATTTTTATCAATCGCAACTTATATTTTAAATTTATAAATGATTAACCAAGAAATACTTAGAGAATATGACATTAGGGGAATTTTTCAGAAATCTTTAACTTTAAAAGATGTTGAGTATATTTCTTTTAAATTGGCAACAATTATCAAAGAAACTCAAAGTCATCAAATTATTATTGGTCATGATGGCAGAAATTCTTCTTTAGAAATAAAAAATACTTTAATTGAAAACTTTCTTAGTTTTGGAATAGACGTTTACGATATTTCATTAATACCCACTCCAGTAAGTTATTTTGCAAATAAATACTTCAAAGTTCCTAATCTTATCATGATTACAGGTTCACATAACCCAAAAGAATACAATGGTTTAAAGATTATTATTGATGAAAAACCTTTTTTTGGTGACAGGATTAAAACATTAAATCAAATTTCCGATTGTAAAAAAAGCCAATCAGCTGGCAATCTCTATTTTAAAAGCCCAATCGAACCTTACTCAAATGAAATATTAGATAGGTTCAAGAATATTAATAAACTAAAAATTGTATGGGATCCTGGAAATGGCGCTATTGCTCCAATTATACATAGGATCGTTGAAACTATTGGTGGTAATAATATTATTCTAAATAGATCTATTGATAGCACTTTTCCAAATCATCACCCTGATCCAACTATAAAAAAAAATATAATTCAAATATCTGAATATGTGAAACAACATTCTTTTGATTTGGGTATTTCATTTGATGGTGATGGAGATAGGGTAGGTATAATCGATAATAATGGTCAATTAATTTATTCAGATATAATTTTACTTTTATTAGTCCTTGATTTACATCAAGAAAAAAAAGATATAACCGCTGTTGCTGATGTTAAATGTAGTAAAATTTTATTTGATACACTTAAAAGTAAAGGAGTTAATATTTTAATGTCAAAAACAGGACATTCTTTAATTAAAGAAATGATTAATAGTGAAAATGCAGATATCGCTGGAGAAATGAGCGGTCACATATTTTATAAATATCAATATTATGGTTACGATGATGCTATATTTGCCTCATTGAAGATAGTTAACCTTCTTAATCAAAGCGATCTTAAATTAAGTGAGATTACAAAACCTTATTTGAAATCAAGTTCAACTCCTGAAATTAAATTGCACTGTGCTGAAAAAGATAAATTTCAAATTTTAAGTAACCTCATAGATAAAATTAGAGTCACCTACATCAATCAAGTTGAAATCATAGATATAGATGGTGTGAGAGTTGAAAGTAAAGATTTTTGGTTTTTGATTAGAGCTTCAAATACTCAAAATTGTCTTGTTTTTAGATTAGAACACTTTGACTCAAAAAATTTTAAAATTGAAATCAATAATCTTATTGAACTTTTACAAAATTATAAATTAGATATATCTGAGCTAACTGGTTTTAACAACACAATCTAGCTTTTTCTTTTTAATCTCATTACATAGCAAATTTGCTTTTGACAAAGT
>JAXOVD010000045.1:0-7421 GCA_036937365.1 Alphaproteobacteria bacterium | reverse complement strand
GATCTCATTGCAATGGCTCCACCAATGAGAGTAAAGACAATTGTTGTAATCCAACCTAAGGCCTTAGAGTAGAGGGCAATATCGCTTTTTGAGAACCCAATTTCCTTATAGAAAACAAGACTCATTCTTCCCAAAAAAGCCTCTCCTATTTTAAATAAAAAGACAAAAGTGAGAATGGCGATACCAATTTTAACCCCGTTGTTTTTGAAAAAGCTACTCAGGGGATTTGCCAAAACATTATTTAAGTAAAAAAATATTTGAGAGATAGAATTATTTTCCCCAACTTTTTTTATATAAAGAGAGAAAATATAAAAGAGTCCCCCAATCACAAGGAAGGTGATACCTCCGTTGGTAAACCAAACCTTTTCGAAAAAAACACCCACTAAATAACACAAAGCACCAATTGCAGCGAAAAGATAACCAGCATTCATCAAGCTTTGGGGATTGGTATTAGAACTATCAACTTGCTGCATTTGCTGAAAACGCTCTTTGTTAGACTCGGGGATAAAAGTTAAACCAATATTACATAATACAATGATCGCCATTAAAAATATAAAAGTAACTTGCCAGTATTGATCAACACCCGAATTTTGAAGCTTTTCTGCAATTTCAAGACAAATAAATCCTCCTAGTTTAAATCCGGTCCACCAACCCACAACCGCCATTGCAGCACCAGCGGCCATGCTAGCTGACTCCTCTTTGTTGATTTGCTCAATTCGAAGTGCATCAATTGTAATATCTTGAGTGGCAGAAGATATGGCAATAGCTAGTCCTACACCAATAATTAAAGCTAAATTTTGTGTTGGCTCTAAAGAACTCCATATAATTAAACTAATCAGAATTACTGTTTGCATAAAAATAATTATCGATTTTCGATGACCCAGTTTGTTGGTTAAAAAGGGCAAGCGAAGACGATCTATTAACGGTGCCCATAAAAAGTTAAAGGCATACACGCCAAAAATTAATCCAGCCCATCCAATTGTGCTTCGACTTAAACCCTCTTCCTTTAACCATAAAGAAAGAGCGCTACCAATTAATACCCATGGAAATCCACTGATGATCCCTAAAAGCAAAATGCGGAACATCCGACGATCGTAGTATGCACCAAATAAAGATTTTAGTTTATTTGAGTCTACAGATACTGAATTCATTTAATTAATGTTATTGATAAAATTAAGAAAGAAAACTCTTAATCAGCAAGCGAGCTTAAATATTTAATTAAATCAGCTCTATCTTGGTCTTTTTTAAGGCCGTTGAAATTCATTTTGGTGCCTTCAATATATTTCTTCGGCTTAAGCATGAATTTGTTTAACTCCTCTACACTCCAATCGCCTCCAAAATTCGCTAATGCACCCGAATAGGCAAAACCCTCAGAAGAGGCTTTTTCTCTATCGACAATTCCCCACATTGCTGGGCCAGTCTTATTTTCACCACCTTTATTATAAGTATGACATGAAGCACACTTCTTAAATAGTTTTTCACCATTTGCAAGATCAGCCGATGCGAGAAGAGGAGTAATTTCGGGTAAAACAGCAAAAATATCTACCTCTTCAGCTTGTGCGCTAGAAGCGCTAACTTCTGGGATATCAATTTGGTAAGCTAGTTCTTCAGGGTAGTCAGGGTGAACTGCCATATCTGCAACTTTAGAGAATACGGCGGCTAGCAATAGAGCTAGTATGATTGCACCTAGAATTTTATTAGTTTCCATATTAAAAGATGAAGTTTATGTTTAAATATATGGCACTGAAAACGGATTTTTGTCGCATTGATGGATGATACGGTTATTTTAATTCCTGTTCGACTACAGGCTACTCGTTTTCCAAACAAACCGTTTGCCAAAATAGGAAGTTTGCCCATGTTGCATTATGTTTATAATTCAGCATCCAATTTTTTTTCAAATGTTTATTTAGCCATATGTGATCAGCCAGTGGAGAAATATTGTATTGAGCATAATATTAGGTATGTCATGACTGACCCAAGTCATGTCTCAGGAAGTGATCGAATAGGCGAAGCAATTGAAATTTTAGAAAAACAAAAAAACTTTAAATACATTATCAATCTTCAAGGAGATATGCCTTTTGTAAAAGAAGAATACATAAGCTCACTAAGAGAAAAACTTATATCCTACCAAATGGCTACTCTAGCTTGCCCTTTTAAGGATGTGCAAGAGGCCTCAAATGAATCCAAGGTAAAAGTGGAAATAGTTGGAGGCAAAGAAGTAGTCGCAAATGATTTTTATCGAATGCTTAAATCAAATAAGAAAATAAACGAGGATATTTTTCACCACATTGGGGTTTATGGATACCAAAAAGATTTTTTGAAAAAATTCATTTCGTTACCTCCCAGCGTCAGGGAACAAGAAGAAAAATTAGAACAACTAAGAGTAATTGATAATACCAAAATTAGCATAGTTCATATAGATGAAGAAATTTTGGGTGTTGATACGAAAGAAGATTTAGATACAGTAAACCAGCAAATTCAAAATCATGTCTAAAAAAATATCATTTCAAGGAGTTGAGGGTGCTTATAGCCACTTAGCTGTCCAAGAATTTTTTCCCAATGCGGATGCTGTTCCTTGCAAAACATTTGAGTTAGCAATTGCTGCTGCTGAGTCAGGTGACGTGGACTATGCAATGATTCCCATTGAGAATTCTGCTGCGGGAAGAGTTGCGGACATTCATCGATTATTGCCCAAATCAGATTTACATATAAATTTTGAGCACTTTCAAAAAGTTGAACATAAACTTTTAATTCATCCAGAAACAGAGCAAGCTCAAATAAAAAAAATTATCAGCCACGAACAGGCCCTAGCGCAATGTAGTGATAAAATTCAACAACTTGACTATGATATTTTAATAGGAGCAGATACAGCCGGGTCAGCCAAAGCTATCTCCGAGCAAAAAATTCTAGATACAGCTGCGATTGCTTCTAGTCTTGCGGCAAAAATATATGGATTAAAAACAATAGATGAGAGTTTTGCAAATTCATCTAATAACATTACAAGATTTTATGTGATGTCAAAAAATGAAAATAAAGAATTTAATCCAGATCAAACCTATATCTCGTCTTTTTTATTTTCTGTCAATAATACCCCTGGTTCTTTATTTAAAGTGATGGGGGGATTTGCAACAAATAATGTGAATATGATTAAACTGGAGAGTTACAATTATGGTGCTGATTTTGTGATCACGCAATTTTATTGTGAAATTGAAGGCCATCCTGAACATCAAAATACAAAATTTGCCCTTGATGATATGTATCATTATTGTTCAAAGGTTAGAAAATTAGGTGTTTTTGAAAAATCTGCTTATCGCTCAAGACAATAACTTCATATTTGATATTATAACTGCTATAAAGTATGCCGAGAATTACATGGGCGGTATTTTTTGCTAATCCGGTCAGGTTCGAAAGAAAGCAGCCGTAACATAGGATATCGGGTCGTGTAATTCTCCTAAAAAAAAATGAAACATCAATCAGATATCCTCGCATTAAAATATCGCCCCACTGATTTTAAAGATCTTATTGGTCAAGAATACCTCGTCGAAACAATTCAAAAATCAATTGAACAAAACAAAATACCCAATGCTTATATTTTTACAGGTATCAGAGGTGTGGGGAAAACGACGACTGCACGAATAGTTGCAAAGATGCTAAATTGTACAGCATTTGATCAAGACAAGAGGCCAGATTTAAATAATTGTGATCAAGCAAAGGCAATAAGTGAAGATCGACATCCCGATGTAATAGAAATAGATGCTGCTTCTAATACAAGTGTTGAAAATGCTAGAGAAATTATTGAAAATGTTAAATACAACCCAGTTCTAGGTAAATATAAAGTTTATATTATTGATGAAGTCCATATGCTCTCAAAGAGCGCCTTCAATGCGTTATTGAAAACATTAGAGGAACCTCCACCACATTCTAAATTTATCTTTGCTACAACCGAAATTTCTAAAGTTCCAATCACTATATTATCAAGATGTCAGCGTTTTGATTTAAGACGAATAAATAAAAAAACTCTTTTTTCCTTTTTAGAAGCAATAGCCCAAAAAGAAAAAATTTCTATTTCCAAAGAGGCACTGAACCTAATTGTGAGAGCTAGCGATGGTTCTGTTCGCGATTCATTGAGTATATTAGATCAAGCAAATATTTTTAAATCTCAAGAAGAAATTCAAGTCGAAGAGATTATCAACATGTTAGGTTTTGCAAAGCAAAGCGATTTATACAATCTATCCAGATTTATTTTAGAAAATAATCTTCCAGAAATAATGAATATGCTTAATGATATGTATCAACGAGGATCGGAGACTTCAAAAATAATTGAAGATTTAATGAATATTGTCAATTGGTCCTGCAAATTAAAAATTGATAAAAACTTAATTAAGGACGAATTTAACACAGAAGAGGATAATCAATTTGCCTCTTATGTTGTTCAATATGATCATGGTAAGTTAAATATTTTTTGGCAAAGTTTAATGAAAGGTTACGATGAGATTAAAATCTCTCCTCACCCTCATACCACATTAGAAATGGTTCTATTGCGGTGCTCTTTTTTACTTAATGATCAAAATTCAGATGGATCTGACGAAAAAAAAAAGTCTGAAATAGCTCCAACTCCATCCAAACCATCTCCTATACTTGATCAAGCTGTTCAAAATAAAATTAAAACACCTGAACCACTATCATTGAAAGATAGAATTACTCTTCATCAAAGTTTTTTTCAATTCTATGGTCAGAACTTTTCACCCTTGATGGCAGGGATAATTATGGAGAATTGTGAAATAATTGAGTTTTCCGAAATTGAAAAAATACTCACTATACACGTTGTGAATGAAAACTTTGAGGGAAGCGAAGAGTTAAAAAGTAATTTAAAAAATGAATTTCAGCTTTCTATTGTAGTTAAAAAAAATATCGATACTTTGGAATCTATAAAAATGCTTTACAAAAAAGAACTTATTGCAATTGAAACTCAATCAGAGGATTTCCAAAAAGTCCTTGCTAAATTTCCGAATGCAAAGATTATAGATATAGAAGAAGTAGAAAGAGGTAAAAAAAATGATGGGTAATATGGGCGGTATGATGAAAAAAGTCCAAGAAATGCAAGCAAAAATGCAAGAAATGCAAAAGGAATTAGAGAATAAAACCGTGGAGGCTGAATCTGGGGGCGGAATGGTCAAAGTCACCATGAATGGCAAACAAGTTGTTCAGTCCATTAACATCGACCCTTCTTTGTTATCGGAAGATGAAAAAGAAGTTCTAGAAGATCTCATTAAGGCTGCTCTTAATCAAGCAAAAGAAAAAGTCGAAGAGATGTCTGCAGAAGAAATGAAAAAATTAACTGGAGGACTGCCGCTGCCTCCCGGAATGAAGATGCCTTTTTAATTTGGCTCAAGACGAATTACAAAAACTTATAAATTTAATTTCTCGGCTTCCAGGAATTGGTCAACGATCTGCTCAAAGGATTGCTTTATATTTAATTAAAAATAAACAGGAATTGATGCTTCCCTTAGGTGAGAGCGTAATAGAAACTGCAGCAAAAGTCAGGAAATGTGAAATTTGCGGCATGTTAGATGTTAATCTACCTACAAAGATATGCGCCTCAGATACAAGAATAAAAAATACGATTTGTATCGTTGAAGATATGGCTGATGTTTGGGCTTTTGAGCGATCTGGATTTTATAAGGGACAGTATCAGGTTATAGGAGGCCTCTTATCTGCTTCAAAAAACTTCACCGAACAAGACCTTCGCTTACATAAGCTTAAAGAGAGAATAGAAAAAGATAAAGTAGAAGAGATCATCTTAGCTTTAAGTGCTACCATTGAAGGTCAAACGACAGCACTAGTTATTCGCGATTATTTAGAAAAAATGAATTTAAAAATTACACAGCTTGCATATGGCGTTCCGGTAGGAAGTGAAATTCATTATCTAGATGATAATACTTTAGGGGCTGCTCTTGAGTCTCGCAAAAGTTTAAGCTAGTTGGCCTACTACTTCTTGGGAAAAAGGAATTGATTTTTTAGATTGAAGATCAACGTTTAAATTTAAAATTCGATAATCTGCAATAGTTTCACTCTCTTTATTCATCATTTTTAACCCCACAATTAATTTTTTCCCTTTGCAAATTAACTCTTGTAGAGAAATGACAAAGTCTTCATGAAGATTAATTTCTTTTCGATAATTAATTTCACACTTAATAACAAAAACCCCTTTTTGCTCGTCCAATGCATATCGATATCCTAAATCCATATGTTCTAAAAGAAAGTCGGAGGTTTCCTCAAAGCATTGAACATAATAAGCCATATTCATATGACCATTATAATCAATCCAATCATCGTGGACGGCCCCCTCAGAGACTGTAAGTGGCAAAATCAATTTTTGATTATCAATTAAAAGATTACGTAAATTATTAAATATTTTCTCTTTTTTGTTTCCCATATTATTTATTTTTATCCTATATTACTTTTAATGCTCAAACTAGTATACGCCCCTGACCCTATTTTAAAGAAGGAGTGCAAACCCCTTGCTCAAGTGGATGATCATCATCGCTCTTTAATCAAGGAAATGTATGAAGTGATGTATGAGGCCAATGGTGTTGGTTTGGCTGCCCCCCAAGTAGGACTCGATATGCGAATTTTTATTGTAGATCCAGCCGCACGCGAAGAAGAAAAAAGTCCCCTTACAATGATTAACCCTAAACTTATTTCCATCGAGGAGAACTTAGTGCCCTACGAAGAGGGTTGCCTATCCTTTCCTGAGCACTTCGCAGAAATTGATCGTCCTGATAAACTCTCAATAGAATACATTGATGAAAATAATCAAAAAAAAATATTAAATACTGAAGGTTTTACTTCTCGTATTATTCAACACGAACTTGATCACTTAAATGGAATTTTATTTGTTGATCATTTAAGCCGATTAAAAAGAGATGTAATTATTCGAAAAATGAAAAAATTCCAAAAAGAAAAAAAAATTGTTTAATGAAAAAAAAATATCGTCTTGTTTTTTTTGGTTCCCCTGATTTTGCCCTACCTCCTTTAAAGACTCTATATTTAGGAGGGTATGAGATTGTTGGAGTTTACACCCAAGAACCCAAGAAAAAATCTCGAGGTATGAAGGAATTAAAAACTCCCGTTCATCTTTGGGCCGAAAGTCAGCTCCTTCCTGTCTATGCGCCCTCAAAGTTAGATAGCCAATCGCTTGAGGAGTTTATATCTCTCAAGCCGGATGTGGCTATTTTATTTGCATATGGAAAGATTATCCCTCTTGAATGGCTTAATACCCCTGTCTTTGGTTTTATTAACATCCATGCATCCTTGCTACCTCGTTGGAGAGGCGCAGCTCCCGTCCAAAGAGCTATTGAAAGCAATGATAAATCAAGTGGGATTACCATTATGAAAATGAATGAAGGCTTGGATGAGGG
>JAXOVD010000044.1:0-7543 GCA_036937365.1 Alphaproteobacteria bacterium | reverse complement strand
CCTTCAGTCTGGTGAAGTGGATGTGTTATCAAGAAACACCACTTGGACTTTATCAAGAGACGTTGATCTTGGTTTAGAGTTTGTTGGTGTAAACTACTATGATGGTCAAGGCTTCATGGTGCCTGCTTCTTTAGGAGTATCAAGCGCTACTGAATTAGACGGTGCTTCTGTTTGTATCCAAGTGGGTACAACTACAGAGATGAACTTAGCTGACTACTTTAAAGCAAACGGTATGTCTTATGAGTCTGTGCCAGTAGAAACTAACTCAGAAGCCGATGCCGCTTATACAGCAGGTCGTTGTGACGTTTACACAACTGATGCTTCAGGTTTATACTCAAGTAGAGCCGGTTACCCAGATCCTTCTGCTCACGTTGTTTTACCAGAAATTATCTCAAAAGAGCCTTTAGGCCCTGCAGTGAGACATGGTGATAGTGAGTGGGCTGATATCGTCAGATGGTCATTAAACGCAATGATTATTGGTGAAGAGTTAGGCATTACTTCAGCAAATGTTGAAGAGATGAAAAGCTCTAAGAACCCTGAGGTTCTAAGACTTTTGGGTGTTGAAGCTGGATACGGAGCTATGCTTGGTCTATCTGATGACTGGGCTGCAAATATCCTATCTCAAGTAGGTAACTACTCAGAGAGCTTTGAAAAACATATTGGTCCAAATACACCAATTAACATTCAAAGAGGTCTAAACGCTCTATATAAAGATGGTGGTATTTTATACGCACCTCCATTTAGATAAAAAAAACAGTGGGTATGGGCTACTTGCCCATACCCTTTTTTAAAAATTCATTTCTTTTATGAGCACAAACGTCTTTCGAAAATTATTATTTGATGAAAAATCAAGGTCATTAATCGTTCAGGCATTTGTGATCGGCATCTTCGCCGTATTCATTTATTTACTAGTTCAACAAACGGCTGCTAATCTTGATAAGCGTGGAATTAATTCAGGTTTTGATTTTCTTGGCATGTCTGCAGGTTATGACATTAGTATTCGTTTAATCCCCTTCACGAGTGAGGACACGCACTTAAGAGCGTATTTTGTTGGACTCATAAATACTCTTATGATTGCAGTATGTGGTTGCTTTTTGGCAACCATTTTAGGTTTTATTGTTGGGGTGATCAGATTATCCAGTAACTGGTTATTTAGAAACATCGCTTATGTTTATGTTGAATTTACAAGAAATGTTCCCGTACTTCTTCAGATTGTTCTTTATTATAGTATTCTTCTCCACCTTCCAAAAATAAAACAAGCCATAGTTCTTTTTGAAGGTTTTTATTTAACCAATCGAGGTCTTTATTCCCCCCTTCCAATTATTAAAGAGGGTTTTTCTATTGTCTTAGCTAGTTTTTTTGCTGCTGTTATTTTATCTTTTTTTATTCGCAAACATTTAAAAAAAAAACAAGAACAAACAGGAAAACAATTTCCCATTTTTTTACTTAACAGTGCTCTAATAATATTCACCCCTATCGTATTTTACTATTTGATGGGAATGCCAATAGAATTTGAAATTCCTGTTTTAAAAGGATTTAATTTTAAGGGAGGCATGGTGATCCGTCCCGAATTTATCGGAATGCTTTTGGGTCTTTCAATTTATACTGCTGCATTTATTTCTGAGACTGTCAGATCGGGAATTATTTCAGTATCGAAGGGCCAAAGAGAGGCCTCGCAAGCTTTGGGTTTAAAAAGTAATTTGGTAATGAGGTTAATCATTATCCCTCAAGCGCTCAGAGTTATTATTCCTCCTCTTACTTCACAGTATTTAAATTTAACTAAAAACTCTTCTCTTGGAATCGCCATTGGTTATGCAGATCTTGTTCATGGTTTTGGTGGTATTTCATTAAATCAAACGGGCAGAGCAATCGAAATTATGTTGATGGTTATGCTGACGTATTTAACTATAAGTTTGATTATCTCGTTTTTTATGAACGTTTATAATAAATCTGTACAATTTAAAGGGAATGCATGAGTTTGACTTCAGTAAATAATCTATCCCACAATAAATATTACAACTGGATTATAAAAAATTTATTTTCTTCCTGGGCTAACTCAATCATAACGATTATAGCTTTAATCTTCATTTATCAGGTTGGTTCTTTTTTTTTAAATTGGGCGATTTTTGAAGCAGATTTTAGATATAATTTTCAAGGGGAGTTAATCACAGATCGAATACTGTGTTCCAAAAATATAGTACCTGGTGAGTATGGTGCGTGTTGGGCAATTATTTATGTTCGATGGGATCAGTTTATGTATGGTTTTTATCCAGTGGAAGAGGTTTGGAGGGTAAACCTCACGTTTGCATTACTACCCCTTGCCATTATTGGTGTACTATTTGATAAAATCCCATTTAGAAAATATTTTATTTATTTTACTTTTCTCTATCCCTTTTTGGCTTACTTTATGCTTTATGGCGGCCCGGGCTTAAGTGTCGTGGGTACTAATAAATGGGGAGGGCTTTTAGTAACTCTTTTTTTAGGAGTAACGGGAATTGCTCTGGCCTTTCCTTTAAGTATTTTATTAGCATTAGGTCGAAGATCAAAATTACCCATTATTAAATCAATCTGTGTTGTCTTTATTGAATTTATTAGAGGTGTCCCGCTAATTACCCTTTTGTTTACTGCAAATGTCATGCTTCCCTTATTTTTACCTGAAGGGGTCAATCCCGATAATCTCTTAAGAGCATTGGTAGCTGTGACTTTATTTCAAGCAGCATATATGGCGGAAGCGATTAGGGGCGGTTTGCAAGCAATCCCTCGTGGTCAAACAGAGGCGGCACAATCTTTAGGATTATCTTATTGGCAAACTACAAGAAAAATAATTTTACCCCAGGCGCTAAAGATCGCCATCCCACCAATAGTAAATACATGTATTGGACTTTTTAAAGATACCTCTCTTGTCCTAATTATTGGGCTATTTGATTTACTCGGAATTGGTAGAGCTGCCTTAGCAGATATGACTTGGACGAAACTTTACTATGAGGTTTACGTTTTTATTTCATTAGTTTTTTTTATATTCTGCTTTGGTATGTCAAGGTATAGTTTATATTTAGAAAAGAAATTAAAGACGGATAATAGCTAATGACAGAACAAGTAATTCAATTAGATAAAGTTAATAAGTGGTATGATGACTTCCACGTTCTAAAGGATATTGATTTATCGGTTGAAAAGGGTCAAAGAATTGTAATTTGTGGCCCTAGTGGTTCAGGTAAGTCGACTATGATCCGTTGTATTAATCGCCTAGAAGCTCATCAAGAAGGTAAAATTGTAGTTCATGGCACTGAACTTACGAATGATTTAAAGAATATTGATTTAATTAGAAAGAATGTTGGAATGGTTTTTCAACAGTTTAATCTTTTTCCTCATTTGTCTGTTTTAGACAATATTACTTTGGCTCCTATTTGGGTGAAAAAAATGCCCAAAAAAGAAGCTGATGAAATCGCGATGGCCTACTTAGAAAAAGTAAAAATTCCTGAGCAAGCAGAAAAGTTTCCTGGACAATTGTCTGGAGGTCAACAACAGCGTGTAGCTATTGCGAGATCTCTTGCGATGAACCCAGATATTATGTTATTTGATGAACCCACCTCAGCTTTGGATCCTGAAATGATTAAAGAGGTTTTGGATGTGATGGTTCAGTTGGCAGAAGAGGGTATGACCATGTTAGTGGTGACTCATGAAATGGGCTTTGCAAAGACGGTAGCGGACCAAATGATCTTTATGGATGAAGGACGTATCGTAGAACAAGCCAAGCCTGAGGAGTTCTTCAACAATCCTAAAAGTGATCGAACTAAGCTCTTCCTCAGCCAAATTCTTAATCACTAAATTCATTTTCAATGACCAGACATTTATCTGTGCATGTAACCCGTGGAGGTTTATTAGAAAGCTCCCACCGTATCCAAGCAATATTTTTAGATCAAAATCAAAAAACTATATTTAATCAAGACTCTCAACGAAAAATTTTTCCTAGATCGGCAATTAAAATTCTTCAAGCTATTCCTTTTCTCCAAAGTAACGCTCTTCACCAATTTAACCTCGGCGCTCAGGAAGTTTGTCTAGCCTGCGCTTCGCATGATGGTGAGAGTATTCATATTGATGTTGCCCAGTCTTGGCTTAAAAAAATAAAAAAAAAAGATGAAGTTCTTTTGTGCGGTCATCATCGACCAATGGGTGATGACTCTTCCTCTGTAATTAGAAGATTAATTAAAAAACAGTCTCCCCTTTTGAATAATTGCTCTGGAAAACACTTAGGGATGATTTCTCGATGTCTGGTTGACGGCTTAAATATTAAAAACTATCTGGAATTCGACCATAATCATCAGCTTCAAATTCTCAGTATTATGGAAGAATTCTTTGAGGAAAAAATTAGAAACCTCACCAGAGACGGTTGTCATGCTCCTATGTTTGCTATTTCTCTTAAAAGTCTAGCATTAGCAGCATTGAAAATTTCAAATCACCATTCCCTGATACCTCAATATTCTAATTCCATTACTTTGGCTCTTGACTCGATCCAGCAATATCCTCTTTTGACAGCCGGATACAATCAATTTGACTCCAATCTTATTAAGGTGACAAAGGGAAGGCTCTATTTTAAAAGAGGGGCGGAAGGAATAGGATTCATTGTTGATCGACAAAAAAAAATTGGGGGGGCTATCAAAATTGAAGATGGAAATATGCGAGCTCTTCCTCTGGCCACACTTGCAATTTTGAAACAATTAAAATTAATTAAGAAAAGTGAGCTAAACTTACTCCAAAAATGGATGCGAGTTCCGATACTTAATTGTAATCAATTTGAAGTAGGGGCTATTATTGTTCCTCAACACTAATAACTATGAATGAACTTTTTTTCTCTCTGTTATCAGGCTGGATTGTATTTTATTTTGCTGTTTTTCTTCCAGGGCCAAATACTTTTTTTGTTGCTTCTGTGGGTATGGGTGGAAATAAATATCAAATTTGGGGAGCAGCCGTAGGAACTGCTATTGGATCTTTTTCTTGGTGCCTCCTAGCTACTACAGGCATATCTTTTTTTATTTCTCAATTAATGGGTTGGGGGTTTTACGCTCTGAAAGTTTTAGCAAGTGCCTACATGCTATATCTGGCCTATCAAATAGGAAAGCAATATTTCAACTCTCAAAATGAATTAATCAAGTCAACCAATGAAAAGAATTTTTTGACTAGTATGAGAAAAGCTGTGATCGTGGCCTATACTAACCCTAAGGCGTTTGCTTTTTGGTCAGCTTTAGCAACAATTAAATTCAGTGAAAATTTAACTTTTCAAATAGCCTTAATTTTTTCAATTGGCTCTTTTTTTATTTCAGCAATGAATTACTCCATTATTGGCCATTTTTTTGGTATGAAAAAGTTTTCTAATTATTTTAACCGACCCAAAAATATCGTAAACTTAATCTTTTCGGGACTATTTATTTTTGTAGCTGTGGAGATATGGTTGTTGGGCTAAAGGCCCTTTAAGTAAAGTAAAGGGCGCTTTAAAATTTTCTTATAAATCGAGTATCGAGCTCTTTTTGTCGACGCTCTAAATCAAACAAGTCTGTTGATCCTGCAAGATATAAATCATCTCGATTAGGAATGAGTGATTTTTTATCCTTTTTAATCAGAACTACTTGTTGAAGAGTTTTGAAAATACTATTCATTAAGCAGCTTGTTTTAGTGGTGATGGGAATGATTTATTCTTTTGATAATGGGAGTATGCCCACTGCCAATCAGTGCCATATTCGGTTTTGCAAAAGTTTTCAATTCCATCTTCTTTTGTAGTTGTTATAAAATTAAAAAGACCAAGCCAAAACTTGATTGATCTTCCTGTAAATGCGTAAGATTTGTTCATTTTTATGTTTCCTTTTGACCATATTTATATGCGGAATTGAAAAAATTTACTTTTGCTAAAATAGAACAGCTAATGTCTCTTTATGAGACCACCAACAGCAACCCTACAAGAACCATCACACTGCCTGTAATCTGATTTAATCTTTTAGCAGAGGAGGGTTTGGTCACCCAAGATTTAATTTGATTGCCCGCCCCACAAACAACTACCAAAGAGGCAAAAACACTAAAATATACCGTGAGAATAATTTGAATCCCTGTCATCAAACTAATATTGGATAAGTCCAAAAAAAGAGGAATAAAAGATAGATAAAACAAAATTACCTTTGGATTTGTCCCTCCAATTAAAAATCCCATCAAAAATTGTTTAAGAAAACCAGTTGGGATTTGTTGAGAAGAGTCTAATTGAAGTCGAGATAGTCGAAATTGCATCACGCCTAGATAAATTAAATATCCTGCGCCGATCCAACGAACAACAATCATCACAGGTTCTAGGTAAGTGGACAAATATCCCAACGAAAGAATAGCCATTGTTAGATAAACAACATCTCCAACGGCCTCTCCCGCTCCTAAAATTAAACCCGATCGCAGCCCTTGCGTTGTTGAGACTGATAGAGCGGCTAAGGTTCCTGGTCCTGGGGAGATACCAAAAATAAAAGCTGCGCCAGCTAAAGAAAAAAAAGTCGCAAAATCCATCGAGCGAACATTAAACTTTTCTTATATGGTCACAACTACAAAATGTTATGATAACTCTCAAATGAGTTATCAAATATTTGACGGTCATAACGATGTTCTTTTTCGACTATATTTAAAAAATAAAACTAATGCGCATGAAGATTTTCTCCAAGGAGATAATGAGGGCCATCTTGATTTGCCTCGAATGGAAGAGGCGGGCTTTAGAGGGGGTTTTTTTGCAATTTATGTACCATCTCCTGAAGCTAAGGTTGATAGCAGTGATAAACCTATTCGTTATGATGAGATGGAAAAGGATGAATATTCACTTCCTTTGCCTGACTTAATTGGCAGTGATCAAGCTCTCCCGGTTGTGATTAGAAAAATTTCTCTTTTATCTCAAATCGAAAAGCATTCTCAAGGTAAAGTTAAAATCTGTACATCAGGCTCTGATTTGGAAAAAAGCTTTCAAGAAAGAAGCCTTTCAGTATTAATGCATATCGAGGGTGCGGAGTGCATAGATGATAATTTTTATAATTTAGAGGCACTGTATCGATCCGGTCTTCGTTCCATTGGGCCCGTATGGTCACGTCCAACGATTTTTGGAGAAGGGGTTCCTTTTGCTTTTCCTCATACGCCCGATACAGGCAAAGGCCTTACAAATAAAGGAATAGAATTAATTAAATATTGTAACGATTTAAAAATCATCGTGGATAATTCTCATTTGAATGAAAAAGGTTTTTGGGATATTGCGAAACATTCCCACAACCCTTTAGTGGCAACTCATAGCAATGCGCATCAGCTATGCCCTCACACGAGAAATTTAACAAATAAACAACTCGATGCGATTAAAGAAACGAAAGGGATGGTTGGAGTTAACTTTGCTCCTGCTTTTTTAAGACCTGATGGCAAAATGATTGCAGAAACCAATATTCAGATAGTTGTTGATCATTTTAAGTATTTTATTGATTACTTGGGAGAGGATTGTGTTGGATTGGGTTCTGATTTTGATGGTGCGATGATGCCTCAAGAC
>JAXOVD010000043.1:0-7600 GCA_036937365.1 Alphaproteobacteria bacterium | reverse complement strand
GCAGCATTCTTCTTAGCATTAGATAGAGCGAAAGCGAACGGATTAGATTATGAATGGACAGCTTTTTCGGATGAAGAGTTAGCTATTCAATCTGTTTTAAGCGGACAAATGGATATCGGTTTTGGTACTCCTTACTCTGCAATGCAAAAGTCTAAAGCGCCTATTAGAATTATTTATCAGCTATCAAAATTAAAATTCTTTCCTGTAACTACAAAAGATTACAACAAGTTAGAAGATCTTGATGGCGAGCCAATTCTATTACACTCACGTGGCGGTGGAACAGACTCAATTGCTAACGTGATTGAAGAGAGATTAGGAATGAAATTTGGTGAGAGATCTTATATTTCAGGATCTGCTAACCGTGTTGCTGCTCTTTTAGCAAACCAAGCTCAAGCAACCATTATTGATCTATCAAATAAAAATAAGATCATGGCTTCACATGGCGATCAGTTTAACACTCTTCCTATGTTTGATGTGGACGCTAGTGACGAGGCATTATTTGCAAACGTTGATTGGATTAAAGCCAATGAAGATGCAGTCAATATTTTTGTCAGCGCGCTTTTAAGTGTTTACAGAGATATGGCTAATGATCCAACAATAGTTCGAAGAGAGACCAATCCTGATGGCCCAATCGGTGAGCTTCCTGAAGAAGTTCTAGCTGAGTTAGATGGCTTCTATGCAGATGCTGTTGCTGGCGGTCTTTATGATGTAAATGGTGGTGGTGAAAAAGCTGCTCTTGCTGATATGGAATGGTATTCCAAAGCAGGTCAGCTGGAAGGTGATCCATCAACTTTAAAAATTGAGGATTTCTGGTACTTAAAGCCATTACAAAGCAACTAATATAAATCATTTTATTGGGGTGAATTTATTCACCCCAATTAGAAGGAATAATTTCATGATATCTAGACCACTAACCCTAAAACTTCTCTCAGCTCTCTTAATATTTGGGTCCTGGGAAATTGCTTCCAGAGCAGGTATTAATTATGCTTTTCCAACTTTTTTTGAGTCCATGGGTGCTCTTTGGAATTTAACAATTAGCGGACAAATTTTTGTGGCCTATGCGGAAACCCTCAAACCTTTAGTTACAGGTGTTTTAATATCAACATTTATAGGCGTGGGCATTGGCGTTTGGGTTGGATTAAGTGAAAAGTTTGATTGGCTGGTATCTCCAATTTTTATCATCATGCAATCTGCTCCTTTAGCGGCATTAATTCCCCTCGTCATCATGGCGTACGGCATTGGAATTACCTCCAAGACTTTTGTTGTTTGTATCATGGCGATGCCAGTGATTGTTTTAAACACAAGTGGTGCAGTTAAAAATACTCCTTCTTCATTGATTGAAATGGCAAAATCATTTTTAAGCACCGAGCGTGAAGTAATATTCAAAGTAATTATTCCTTCCGCCTCACCTGTTATTTTTGCTGGTTTGCGATTAGGTGTTTCTGCAGGATTTATCGGTGCGATATTGGCAGAATTGAAAATTACCCCAACGGGCGTGGGTGATATTATTTCATATAGTCGAATGACCGCCGACTATCCAAGTATGTATGCAGCTATATTTTCTATTATTGTTTTAGCTGTTTTATTTTTAAATGTTTTAGAGCGAATAGAGAAAACTTTATTTACTGGAAATGACCGTGGTTATGTATCTTAAATTTAGAGGAGTGAATTGATGAGTGACAGTGTAAATGCAGTTAGTGTAAAAGGAATTTATAAGAATTACGGAGATGTGGAAGCATTAAGAGATATGTCTCTTGATTTTCCCAAAGGACAATTAACATCTTTATTAGGCCCTTCGGGCTGTGGAAAGACTACCTTATTAAAAATCATCGCTGGTCTTTTACAACCAAATCAAGGAGAAGTTTTTGTTAATGGACAAATAGTCTCCGAGCCTGGTCCTGATAGAGCATTTGTTTTTCAAGATTTTGCTTTGATGCCCTGGGCTTCTGTTTTAAGGAATGTTGCTTTTGGATTGGAGCTTAGAAAAGTGGCTAAATCTGAAAGAGAAGATATTGCCCGAAAGTATATTAAAGAGGTAGGGTTAGATGGATTTGAGAATAGCTATCCTCATGAATTATCAGGGGGAATGCGCCAAAGAGTAGGACTCGCCCGAGCACTTTCAGTTGACTCACCGGTTCTGTTAATGGATGAGCCATTTTCAGCGGTTGATGAACAAACTCGCAGAAAATTCCAAGAAGATTTATTACAACTCGTCAAAGAGGAAAGCAAAACCTTTATATTTGTAACTCACTCGATTGAAGAAGCTGTTTATGTCTCTGATCAAGTAGCTATTTTACTACCTCGACCCAGTCGCGTTTCTGAAATTATCAAGCCATCCAGTTTTAAAAATAAAGATGTAGATAGTATTCGAAAAGATAGTGAGTATTTGGACACGGTCGAAAAAATTTGGAAATCCTTAAGGTCTTACGTAGAATAAGATGAGAATTTTTGGTTTTAAACTTCCCAATATGACTTCGCTTATTCTTTGGGGTTTGGTATGGGAGATACTTGGAAGAATGGAAGTTTCTTTTTTCCTCCCCCCTTTGTCATCAATTTTTGCAACGCTTGCCGATATTTATGACTCCAAAGCATTTATCAGAGCGTTGAGTGAAACTGCGGTTGCCTTTTTTGGAGGTTTGTTTTACGCCTTAGTTATTGGCATTCCCTTAGGAATTTTTATGGGAAAAAATCGATTTGTTGATGAGTTGTTTTTGCCTTGGGTGAACATGTTTATGAGCGCTCCTCTCACAGCACTTGTTCCTGTACTAATGGTCTTGTTTGGTTTTGGTTTAAAGTCCATAATTATTGTCACTACACTTTTTGCTATTTGGATTATTATTTTAAATACCAGAGCAGGTGTAAAACAAATCAACCGCTCATTAGTGGATATGGCAAATTCATTTGGTGCTAACCCAATCGATGCCTTTATAAAAATTTATTTTTGGGCAGCATTGCCTGAAATAATTGGTGGAATTAGAATTGGTTTCATCAGAGCTGTCAAAGGTGTCATTATTGGTCAACTATTGATTTCAATTGTTGGCTTTGGATCCTTGTTTGAATTATATTCATCGAGATTTTTGATGTCACACTTTTGGGCGATAATACTTGTCTTGTTTGCCTTAGCTTTTACAATTTCTGAATTGTTAGCAATGTTGGCAAAACGTTTTGATTATTATGCCTCTAAGAGAGGTTAATTGAAGGAGAATAAAAATGACGAAATTAGTAATTCCTGAACCAAAAAAAACGCTCATCCCCATCCATGGTAGTGATGAATTTTTTCCAGTCAGAAGAGTTTATTGTATTGGCAGAAACTATGCAGCTCATACAATCGAAATGGGATTTGACCCAGATAAAGAACCACCATTCTTTTTCCAAAAAAATACCGATAATATTGACACTTCTGGTCAGTTTC
The DNA here is from genome assembly GCA_036937365.1 of Alphaproteobacteria bacterium. Taxonomy (GTDB): domain Bacteria; phylum Pseudomonadota; class Alphaproteobacteria; order HIMB59; family HIMB59; genus HIMB59. Next base: position 4,188 of record JAXOVD010000043.1, on the reverse strand, counting down.
CTTACCCACCTGAGTCCAGCGATGTTCACTATGAGTTAGAACTAGTCGTTGCATTAAACAAAGGGGGATCGAATATTAAAGAAGAAGATGCTTATGATCATATTTATGGTTTTGGTATTGGTTTGGATATGACTCGTCGAGATCTTCAAGGTGTTTGTAAGAAAATGGGAAGACCATGGGAGATTGGAAAAGCGTTTGAACGCTCCGCTCCGATGGGAAGTCTTACGCCGATGAGCGAAGTAGGCAAAATGGAGAGCGGCAGCATTCAATTAAAAGTAAATGATGAAGTTCGCCAAGATGGTGATTTGGATATGATGTTATGGAAGATCCCAGAGCAAATTGCTATTTTATCAAAATTTTATGACATTACGGCTGGGGATTTAATAATGACAGGCACACCCGCTGGTGTTGGACCTATTGTAAAAGGAGACAAGCTAGTAGGAACTATTGATGGTCTACAAACACTTAACGTAGAAGTAGTTTAGTAATTTCGAGTATGGGGCATTCCCTCCTCTTTGATAATTTAATTAAACCCCATATTCTAAACAAAGATCCATTCCTAATTTTTAGGGATGGATCTTCGGTTTCTTACCAAGAATTTTTTTCTTTATCAAAAAAAATCTCACAATTTTTTGTAGAAAATCATATCTCCCAAGGAGACAGAGTATTATTTCAATTAGAAAAAAGCATCTATGGACTGGCCATTTATGCCGCCTGCATTATGACTGGAACGATTTATGTGCCCCTGAATGATCAATATACTTTGGAAGAGACCAAATATTTTATCAACGACTCAGATCCTAAGTTTATTTTCTGTAACAGCAATCGTGCAAAAGAAATTAAAAAATTAAATTTAAAGAAAGATACATCAATTTATGAAATAGACCCCATCAATGGCTTTCTAAAATTTAACATTGATGAATTTAAAGAATTAGAGGATATTCAAACCGTAAATTCAGATGAAATAATTTCTTTTTTATATACTTCTGGAACAACAGGAAAATCTAAGGCGGTAACACTTTCTCATAATAACCTTTATTCCAATGCCATCTCTCTTAAAAAATATTGGCATATTCAAAAGAGTGATCGTCTTATTCATATGTTGCCAATCTTTCACACTCACGGTCTATTCGTGGCTATAAACACAGCTTTTTTGAGTGGTTTGTCTTTGTATTTCTTTAAAAAATTTAGTCTTAGTGACTTGGTGGAGGTATTGCCTAAGTCAACACTGCTAATGGGAGTACCCACATACTATAAAAGAATGAATGAATCTCCCCTCATCAATAAAGAGTTAACTAGTAAAATTAGATTGTTCATTTCTGGAAGTGCCCCTTTGTCTTCAGTAGATCACCAAGAATTTTATCAAAAAACGGGACATACCATATTAGAACGATACGGTATGACGGAGACTAATATGAATACATCTAATCCTTATGAAGGAGAAAGGAAACCAGGCAGCGTAGGGCTACCATTACCTAATGTGCAAATTCGAATTACTAAAAGTAACTCCAAAATACCACTACCTTCAAAAGAAGTTGGAATGATTCAGGTCAAAGGTCCTAATGTATTCAATTCTTATTGGAATAATAATCAGGCAAATCAAGAGTCTTTTACGGAGGATGGTTTTTTTATAACTGGCGATCTGGGATATATTGATCAAGATGGATATTTACATATATCAGGACGAGAAAAAGATTTAATAATTTCTGGAGGATTTAATATTTATCCAAAAGAAATTGAAGATTTAATAAACAATCACCCGAATGTCAAAGAGTCTGCTGTAATAGGGCGAAAAGATGAGGATTTGGGAGAAGTCCCCATAGCTGTTATTGTTGTAGATATGAAATTCAAAGACCAAGTCTTAACAGATCTTAAAAATATATTTCAACAAAACTTAGCTAAATTTAAGGTCCCAAGAGAAACTAAAATCCTTGATGAACTACCCAAAAATGCAATGGGCAAGATACAAAAGAATATAATTCTAACATTAATATGAATTAATGAAAAACCTTTTTGTTTATGGAACTTTAAAACGTGGAGAAAAAAATTCCTATCTTTTAGATAAAATTGGAGGCGAGTGGATAGAAGCAACTGTCAAAGGGCACTTACATGAAGAGGGGTGGGGATCTAAATTTGGGTGCCCAGGTATAAGAGTAGATCTGAACGGTCAAGTTGTTCAAGGGTACATATTTCGTTCAGACAAATTAGAAGAAAACATTTCCTTCTTTGATGAGTTTGAGGGAGGTGAATATAAAAGAACCATTACTGACGTGACCCTAAAGAATGGTATAACTACAAAAGCCTATATTTATCAACTTATTTAGGACAAATCTGAAGAACAAATCTCGTATTTATATGATTGACTAAAAAAATATTTTCATTTAAACGGGATTAATAATTTCTATTTAGGAGTAGGGTATGGAAAAAACAGACTTACTACAGTCATCTCACGAAGATTTATTTATACCGAAACGCCATCAATTACAGGGATGTACAAATTCTATCCACCAAGCCCACGGTGTTCCCAATGAATATTATATTCGACCTGAGTGTTTTGAGATGGAGGGAGAACATTTATTTAACAAAGGATGGTTTGCTGTTGGTTTTGTAAAGGATTTACCTCAGCCTGGCTCCGCTCTCCCTGTAAATTATTTCAATAATCCCTTATTAATTGTTAAAAGCAAACAAGATGAAAAAATAAGAGTTTTTCAAAATGTTTGTCGTCATCGAGGAATGATTTTAATCGAAGAGCCAACTGTCCTAAAAGGAGCAATTCGATGTCCTTATCATTCTTGGTGCTATAAACAAACCGGAGAAGTAGTAGCCACCCCCCATATTGGAGGACCGGGATACAATTATCATTCAGGTATTGATAAGAGTGAACTTTCACTGCTCGAAGTACGATCTCATATTTGGCGTGATGTTATTTTTGTAAATCCTGATGGAAGGGCACCTCCTTTTGAAGAAGTTCATAAACCTCTTTTAGATCGTTGGGCTGTATTCGAACAGCCAATTTATTCGGATATGGGAGACTCATCTTTTAAGCTAGAGGTGAAGGGTAATTGGAAATTAGCCGTCGAGAATTATTTAGAGTCTTATCATTTACCTTGGGTTCACCCAGGTTTAAATAGCTATTCCAAATTAGAAGATCATGAAAATATAGTGGAGTATGGACATTACTCTGGTCAAATCAGTTATAAGTATATCCCTCAGTACACCACGGGAAAACAATTTGATCATTTTAAAAATTTAGGCACCGAGTGGGATTCCAAAGGTGAGTATGTCGTTCTTTTTCCAAATTTAATTTTAGGAGTTCAAAAAGACCATGTTTTCAATCTGATTATTGAACCTTTAGCGCCCAATAGAATTCGCGAGCACATCGAGCTTTACTATTCTGATCCTGCGATGCTGGCAGATGAGTACAAAGAGACCCGTCAAGAAAATGCCAAACTATGGAAGACCGTCTTTGAAGAAGACATTTTTGTTGTCGAGGGAATGCAAAAAGGACGATATGCCAAAGGATTTGATGGTGGTCGTTTTTCTCCCGTGATGGATGAACCCACTCATGTATTTCATGATTGGTATGCACGAAAAATCTTATCTACAATTTAGTCTAATTTTTAAATAATATGCGTGATTAAAACATACCCCACTATAAAAATACTACCGCTATACACAAAACCTACAATTGTAGGCTGAAGCATTAACCCGCGAAGTTTTTTAATATTAATTGAAAGCCCAAGTGAAATTAAAGCCAAACTAAACAATATCTTTACTAATTGACTATTGAGCTCTAAAACCCGTTCCAATTCTAATGAGAAATTATTCGAGTTATCTAAAATAGATCGAAGAATAATCATCGCTACAAAACCATAGACAAAAAGAGGAATACTTTTTAATGAAGAAGCAGCTAGAGACAATGATGACGCTTTCTTATTGTCACGATGAAGTGAAATAGCCAAATAAGGAATTAAAATTGTTAAAAATAAATTTCTGATAAGTTTTGTTAGGGTAGCTGTTTCTAATACAGCTTCTTGCTGATAGAGATCGAAATGCACTAATGCGGAGGCAATAACTTGACTCGTGTCATGAATTCCTACTCCTAAAAACAAACCTTTGGCTTCTGGGGTAGAAAACATTTGCTCTACAAGAAAGGGATATGCAAACACTGCGATGCTTCCCCATAAA
>JAXOVD010000042.1:0-7674 GCA_036937365.1 Alphaproteobacteria bacterium | reverse complement strand
TATGGCAATGAAGAATGATGTAAGATGATTTTCAATGAACCGTCTAAGCCTCTTTTAAATCCCCAGCTTTTATCGACTTTGGTAACCTCACCCTTTTGATTGGAAAGAAAAACCCATCCCATCCACATGGCTATATCATTCTCAATAAACAAAGATGATGTTTCAGAGCTGCACTCTCTCCAAGATTTTAGAGCAAAACCACTATCAGATTGGTATTTGGAGTTTTGGCCAATGAAATATGAGAGCGTTCCCTCTTTATCTGTTCTAAATGTCTGATTGCCCCCACTGAGTGTGGGTTTAAATAAAATTGGACCAAATTCAAATCCATAAAGCCTATCAAGCTCAATATTTGCTATAACTTTAGCTTTATCAATGCCTTCATTATCAAAAGTTGAGGAAATTTTTATAAGACCTTCACCCCAAGATTGACGAGCTTGAGAAATTTCTAATTCACTTATTTTCATATGATTATAAAAACTTTTTATTTATTTAACACGGTTTGAGATAAAATCAACCAAATTGGACATGTAACTCAAACCATCGGGGTTGTTATTAAAAAATTTTTTTAAAGCATTAAAATTCTTATTTTGGATCTTATAAAGATAAGTAAGACACGCTTGATGATTGAATTTATAGGCAATGTTTGCTTTATTTGAGTCTTTGTTTATTTTCTTACCAACTTTTTTTTCATCGCCCCAACGATCTAACATATCATCAGTGACTTGAAAAATTTTACCTATTGTATCGCCAATAATTTTGAGCTCCTTTCTTTTTTGAACATTTAACTTTTTAACTGTTAATAAGAGATTAAAACATAAACTAAATAAGGCTCCCGTTTTTAATAAGTACATGGTTTCAATATCTTTAATGCTCGATTTTTTTTTCATATAAATGTCTAAAGACTGTCCAGCGATCAGCCCCTCTAAGCCATTTGCCTTGGATAACATTTGAATAGCTTCAACTTTTTGTCTTGGTAGGAGATGTTTTGACTCAACTAATGTTTTTACAGAGAGCACTTGGAACATATCTCCTGCTAAAACAGCTGTTGCTTCGTCGTACTTTTTATGAACAGTTAATTTACCTCTTCGATAGTCATCATTATCCATTGCCGGTAGGTCGTCATGAATTAAAGAATGTAAATGAACGCATTCTACAGCTAGGGAAAAATCATTTAAAGTTTGGGCTCTAATCCCAATAAGTTTTCCCATTGTGCTAATTAAAAATGGGCGAATTCTTTTTCCCCCAGTTTTGACAAAATAACACATGGACTGCTTAATTCTTTTGTCTACTGAGATTTGTTTTGAGATATGGGATAACAACGACTTATCAAATTTTTTTGAAAAGTCTTGAATATGCTTTTCTTGAAAACTATTTCGAAGTCTCATCAGCCATTTAAATTACTCATATAATGAGATGAATGGTAGGCAAATATGAGAATGACAATCAAAATGAAGATCGCAAAAGAAAGAATGTTGAGTTTTTTGCGATTTTTTTCAGACATTTGAGACTCGCTAATTTTTTTCGTTGAAAAATATAGCAAATATGTGGATAAGAAGAAAAAGAAACCTCCAACTAGTACAGAATCTTGAAATATCGCCATTTTTATCAAATATCATATAGACATAATTGTGGAAAAAATATCTTAAAAAACGGTTTTTTTTTTAACTTTAATAGCTATACTGCGTCGCAATGTGACATCTACTAGTTAAAGATTCACATACAAGTACTAGTACGTACGAAAAATAAAAAAAAGGAGTAGTACTCTAATGTTTAAAATAAAAACCCTATTACCAGCATCTTTATTGTTGGTATTACCTCAGTTCGCAAACGCTGCTGCGAACCTTGAATCCAACGATTTCGTTGGTATTTCATTTTGGCTAATTTCTATGGCCCTAGTCGCTTCAACAGCATTCTTCTTCTTAGAAACTCAAAGAGTTAGTGCTAAGTGGAAAACTTCACTAACAGTTTCTGGTCTAGTTACTTTAGTGGCTGCTGTTCACTATTTCTATATGCGTGATGTATGGATCGCTACTGGCGATACACCAACCGTTTATAGATATATCGACTGGCTAATCACTGTTCCATTATTGATGGTTGAATTCTACATCATCCTAAGAGCTGTCGGAAACGCATCTGCTGGTATCTTCTGGAGACTTATGATTGGTACTCTAGTAATGCTAGTTGCTGGTTATATGGGTGAAGCTGGATACATCAACCTATGGGCAGGTTTCATCGTTGGTATGGCTGGTTGGGCATATATCTTATATGAGGTATTTGCTGGTGAAGCTGGAAAAATGGCTGCTGATAAAGCGCCTGCTTCAGTTCAATCTGCTTTCTCAACAATGAGATGGATTGTAACAATTGGTTGGGCTATTTATCCTTTAGGATATTTCTTTGGTTATTTAACAGGCGGAGCAAGTATGGAAGCTCTAAACGTTATCTATAACCTTGCTGACGTTCTAAATAAGATTGCATTCGGTGTAATCATCTGGAATGTTGCAACAACAGAATCTAAAGCTTAATTAATTAGATTAATTTAATTAAAGCAGGGTCTACGGGCCCTGCTTTTTTTTTGCCTAAAAATGGATGAACTTTTTAATCCTAATCTTCTTTATTCAAAATTATTCATAATAACTTTTATTGAACTCTTAATATTGATTGCCATTTTATCCTTAAAAAAAGCATACAAGGAAAAGCTTAAAATCTTAACTCCTCTGAACATATCTTTTAATTTATTTGGATTGTCATTATTGATTTTATTTGGACTAGTTTTATTGACTTTGAATTTCTTTATTTATCAATATTCCTCTTTTACGCTAATGATTTTGACAGCCGTAATCATTTCCATTTTATATATAGAAATGGGAATAATTTTATCCAGAAACTTCTTTAGTAAATTTTTTGACGATCAACTCCCAAAAGAAATAATTTATTTTATTGGTTTTATTTTAATGATTAATGCGGGCTATTTTACTATCATGTTCATATTAAAAATAATTAAGGCTAATTCTCTAATTTAATGAAACATTCTTCTTCTACTTGTGAGCAAATTCAACAATCCGAAACCGCAGGAGATTTTAAAAAAGATTTTATTTGTGCTAATGATCAGTTACATGAGGCTTTTGTCAATAGCCCCTTAGTTGTAATTATTTATGTATTTGCTGTTTTATTTATCGCATTTTTAGTGTTTAGAAGTTCTAATTATGACCACAAAGATGATGAATAAAAAAGCAATAGTAATTGGCTCTGGGTTCGGTGGCATCGCATCTGCTCTTCGGTTAAATAAACTGGGATTTAAAGTAACGTTATTGGAGAGACTTGATACTTTGGGTGGCCGCGCCAGAGTGTTTCAAAAAGAGGGATATCGTCATGATGCGGGCCCAACCGTTATAACCGCCCCTTTTTTATTTGAAGAACTATATGAACTTTTTGATAAAAAATTAAGTGATCATTTAAATTTTGTTCCCTTAGACCCTTGGTATCGATTTTATTTTCATGATGATAAAACATTTGATTATCGCCCTTCCATTGAGGATACCAATGCTGAAATCAGAAAATTTGATGAAAGAGATGTGGATGGATATGCAAAACTGTTAAAAACATCAAAGGATATCTTTCAAATAGGTTTTGAGAAACTATCAGATAAGCCTTTTTCTTCTTTTTGGGAGATGGTCAAACAAATACCGGCGCTTGTGAAACTCAAAAGCTATCTTACCGTCAGTCAATTAGTAAACAGTAAGCTTAAAAACGAATATTTAAGAAAAGCTTTTTCTATTCATCCCTTACTGGTTGGGGGGAATCCTTTTACAACTACCTCCATCTATGCCCTCATCCATTATTTAGAGAGGAAATGGGGTGTTTTCTTTTGTATGGGAGGTACGGGGAAGATTGTTCATGAATTAGAAAAATTAATGCAAGACACAGGTATTGAGATTAAAAAAAATGCCGATGTAGAAAAAATACTAGTGAAAGATAACAAGGCTGTAGGTGTAAAGATCAAAAATGGAGAAGAACTAGATGCTGATGCGGTTATTTGTAATGCCGATCCTCCAACGGTATATAGCGAAATGCTCGACGGGCATTATGGAAAAAATCCTTTAATCAAACCAGAAAAACTTACACAGTACTCGATGGGCTTATATGTATTATTTTTTGGTAGTAAAAAAAAGTATCCCAAAGTTGCCCACCACACAATTTGGATGGCAGAAAGGTATAAAGATTTATTAAAAGATATCTTCGAAAATAAAATATTAACGGAGGATTTTTCTCTATATTTACACAGGCCTACCGCAACAGATGAAACCTTTGCCCCGTCTGGGAAAGATAGCTTTTATGTTTTATGTCCGGTACCTAACTTACAGGCGCCCATTGATTGGGATAAGGAAGGGCCTGTATTAAAAAACAAAATTGTCAAAGCGCTGAGTGAAACAATTATGCCTGATTTAGATAAAAATATTGAAGCTGACTTTTGGATGACGCCGAGAGAATTTAAAAATGACTATCGATCGATGCATGGCGCTGGTTTTTCAATTGCACCAATTTTTTCACAATCAGCATGGTTTCGATATCACAATAAAGATAAAAAAATTTCTAATCTTTATTTTTCTGCTGCGGGCGCTCATCCTGGTGCCGGGATCCCAGGGGTGCTTTGCTCAGCAAAGGTAGTAGAAAAACTAGTTAAAAAAGATTTTCAACTAAATTAAATTGTCTAGCTATTCTTATGATCCTCAATCATTAGAAAAACATGGTAAAAGTTTTTATTGGGCGAGCTTTTTTTTACCTAATAGAAGCAAAAATGCTGCATCAGAGCTTTATAGTATCTGTCGATATTTTGATGATTTGGCAGATGAAACCTCTACTGATCAATCTGAAAATTTAAAAAATGAGTTTGAACAAATTTATAATAATGGTGAGCATCCGATAAATCAATTTTTCAAAAATAACAATATCCCTATTCAAATTTTAGGAGATCTCATACAGGGATTAATTCAAGATCAAAAAATAGTTAGAATTAAAAATGAAAAAGATTTAATTGAATATGCGTATCGAGTTGCGGGAACGGTGGGTTTAATGATGCAACCGTTGATTTTGGTTAATAATAAAGAAGCGAACAAACATGCTGTTGATCTGGGTATCGCAATGCAACTCACCAATATTGCGAGAGATATTTACGAAGATGCCCTCATGAACCGTTTATATTTACCGAGAGAATGGATGGGAGACATTACTATTGAGCAATTAAAAAGTGAGCTATTTCAAGAAATTCAACCTCAAATGAAAAAAATTCTCAAAAGATTAATTGATTTATCAGAGATTTATTATCAAAACGGGTTCAGTGGAATGAAATATATTCCCATTAAAACTAGACTTGCAATTTTTTTTGCTGCAAAAATTTATCGTGCAATTGGCATTAAAATTAAAAATAATAATTTTTTGTATTCTAATAAGAGGGTTTACCTCAGTAAATTAAATAAACTTTGGGTAACAATTAAATCTCTACCTGAGTTTATTTTACTAAAAACGATGCATCGTTCCTACATATCTATTCGAGAGAGTTTCCAAAATGAAAATTTATGATGTAGCCTTTGTCGGGATGGGCGCCAGTGCCCTTGGCACCTATAAAATAAAATATCATAATCAAGAATTATCCATAATTGGTATTGATAAAAAATTCAATAATTTGAGGAATAATTTTTTTGCATTCTGGTTAACTGACTGGATGACTCCTTTTAAAAGTTTGGTAAAAAATCAATGGAACAAATGGGAATTTTGCCATCATCAAAAAATAGTAACACATGAAAGCTCTATATCTCCTTATTGTGTTATACGATTCCAAGATTGGAAAAATTACTGTCTAAAAGATAGTCACAATATTTCTTTTAAAGAAAATGATGTTATTAAAATTGAAAGAAAAGATGAATTTTTTGAAATTATTCTTGATAGTGATGAGAAAGTATTTGCTAAAACTATTTATGATAGTCGATCAGTTACGATAAAAGACGATGGTCTCAAACAACACTTTATTGGTCATGTAATAAAAGTAGATGATGGGCATCAAATTAATAATGCTCGCTTAATGGACTTTCGTGTCAAACAAGATCAAGGTCTTCACTTTATTTATTTATTACCTTTAGATAAAAATCATCTCTTGGTGGAGTCCACAGTTTTTTCTAAATTTTTATTAGAACCTCAATGGTATCAAGATCAGATTGCGAACTATATCGAAGAAAGTTTGAATATAAAAAAATACAGCATTTCAGATACTGAACAAGGTGTCCTTCCTATGTTTGAAATTAATTCACAAAATAAAGATAATTATATGCAAATTGGCGCCAAGGGAGGGGCTACGAAAATATCATCTGGATATGCCTTCTCATTTTTCTTAAAACAATTAACTTCCAACGATAAGAACTATCACTCATATTGGGATAATTGGATGGATAAAATATTTGTAAAATACCTTGAAGATAATAGAAATTCTGATCAAATTTTTATGAAAATGGCTGAGAAATTAAATGGAGAAGAGTTCAGTTCCTTTATGATGGGGAAGGCAACATTTTTAACTAAATTGAAAGTAATCTTTGCAATGCCAAAAATTGGTTTTTTAAAAAGCTACTTAAATACAATCTTTAATTAACATGTACGAATTAAGTATTTTATCCTTAGTTGCTTTATGCTTAGTCTCGTTTATTGGTGTACCTCACGGTTCTTTTGATGGGGCTGTAGCAGCTCTTTTGGGCTATCAATCTAAAAAAAAGTTTTTGATTTTTGTTTTATGCTACACAGTTATTTCAATAGCAGTTATTTTTTTTTGGATACAGTTTCCAATACTTGCACTATTTTTATTTATTGTAATGAGCATTGTTCATTTTGGATTATGTGACTGGTCTTTTTTAAAAATCAAAAAGCATAAGTGGGTTATCTCCCTTACTCATGGCATTAATATTATTTTTGGAATAATATTTTTTCATACTGCTGAGTCATTCCAAATCTTTACATTTTTATCAAATCAAAGTTTTAATTATTTCGAGCAATATTTATTTATTGTTTATTTCCTCTTTGGAATTTTATTTTTAGTTTATTGTTATCTGTCAATAAATTTAAAAAAACTTAGATGGGGAATTTTAGAGATGATTTTTATACTTATCATTATCTCGCAGCTTGATCCATTAACAGGTTTTGCGTTATATTTTTGTTTTGTGCATACTATAAAGCATGTCTACGCCATATTACAAAATACCAATAAATATCTTGAGAATAAAAAATTTGTTTTTACCACGACGGCTGTATTTACTATTTTAACTTGGGTTGGCGGATGTATAGCAATCATCTATTTGAATAATAATTTTTCATTTTCAGAATCCTTTATCAAAACTATTTTTATTGGACTGGCGGCGTTAACTCTTCCGCATATGACTTTAATAGATTTTTTTTATAGAAAAAAATTTAATTAAGAAAATTAGGTACTTTAAAGACGATCTTCTCGTCTTCTTTATAATCGACTACTTCTGGATCAAACCTCTGCGTAACACGATTAATGAATAAGTTGAGCTGTTCTTCTGGTGCCGATGCGCTTGCGGTTAGGCCTATTGATTGATATTGGTTTAATTTTTGATAATCAAAATCATCTATATTTTCAATTAATTCACTGTATTTGCATCCAAATTTTTTGGC
>JAXOVD010000041.1:0-7767 GCA_036937365.1 Alphaproteobacteria bacterium | reverse complement strand
GGCGCTTCCTGAAATGAAAAAAGCAGTTAACGCAGAGATTGTTACAATGCAAGATCAATGCAAAATGCTTTATCAAAATTTTCTCAAAATCATTAGTGACTGATCATAAAGATCATTAATAACGGAATTAAAGAAAAACTCACATATTTCATTTCATATTTTTTATACAAAAAAAATATTCCCAGCATGCTAAAGAAAATTGAACCAAAAGATAACGTCCATGAAGGGCCTTCAAATATTTGAAAAAAACCTCTTAAAAAAAATAAAGCAAAAATTAAATATAAAATATTTCTCATAGGAGTTTATTATTTGTCTAAAAAAGATATAAATCAACCACGGTTCTGTGGTGAAACGGATATCACACTTGACTACGGATCAAGAATTCAGGGTTCGAATCCTTGCAGAACCGCCATTCTAAAGTTCTAGATTATCAATTAACCGAGTCTTGCTTTTGTAGATTGCATAAAATAATCGAGAGTCTTTTAGATTGCCCTCTAAACTTAAATTAGAAGAATTTCTAAATTCAAAATAATCAAATTTTTCATATCCTTTTATAAATTCATCTGCTTTTTTATTAGCCTCTATTAGATCTATTTTGCTATCTAACTGAGCGATGAATAGAATAACATCTTTTTGAAATGAGATAAGTTCATCCATTTGTTTTTTGCTAAGCTTTGCATTGCGAGAGGATAAGGCAACACCTTCCTTAGATCGAACAGTGGGAACTGGAATTAATTTTAAATTTGAAAAATCTTTTTTGATTAAACTTTCAACAATTTTTAATTGTTGAAAATCCTTTTCTCCAAAATAAACTTTATCACTTTGAATAACCTTAAATAATTGATTAAGGACCGTCACCACTCCATCAAAATGACCAGGTCGATATTTATCACATAAAATATTTTGATAATAAGTATTTAAAATGGGTTGGTGTTCATTTGGGTAGATTTCTTCCGCGCTTGGTTCAAAAATTATGTCGACTTTATGATCTTCACAAAAATTATAATCATCGCCTTTGTTTCTAGGATACGATTCAAAATCCTCGGTATCATTAAATTGTTTTTCATTGACGAAAATAGAGACAATCGTTTTTTGATTATCGTTGTGAGATTTATCGATCAGTGATCCATGGCCTTCATGAAGGGCGCCCATCGTAGGAACGTACCCTATAGAGTAACCCTTTTCTTTATAGGCGTTTAGATAAAGATGAAGGTTAGGAATATCTTTGATTATCAACATTTTGGTATTTTCTTTATTGACTTCATATCAATAATTGTTAAATGTATGAACACTTTTTTAAAGGCAGACAATAATGAAAAGAACATATCAACCCAGTCAACTAGTTAGAAAAAGAAGACACGGATTTCGTTCACGAATGGCTACTGTGGGTGGTCGTAAAGTTATTAATGCGAGAAGAGCTAGAGGCCGAGCAAAACTATCTGCTTAGTACTTGAGACTTCCGACTCTAAAAAAATCTTCAGAATTCTCACAAATTAGAAATAAAGGTAATTTCTATAAAAGCCCTAACTTTAATGGCTTTCTTCTCAAAGACCCTCACACCGAAAAATTTGTCTTAGGAATTGTCGCGAGCAAGAGATTAGGTAATGCGGTAGAGAGGAATCGAGCTAAGCGTCGAACTCGTGAGGCAATTCGAACCTCCCCCTTAATAAACACCCTTAATCAAGTTAAATTTGTGTTAATATTAAAAAAAACAATCTTGAAAGTACCTTTTATTGATTTAAAACAAGATATTGAAAAATTTTTATCAAATGAGTAAACATCTTTTAAAATTTTGGAGAAGTCTTTTTATATTACCTATTAAGACTTACCAATTAATCGTTTCTCCGATGCTTCCAAATACCTGTCGTCATCTACCGACTTGTTCTGATTATACGATTGAGGCGATCAACACGTACGGTGTTTTCAAAGGAATTCTTAAAGGGTCTGCGCGTATACTACGATGTAATCCTTTTGGGTCATCGGGATATGATCCTATAAAAAAATAAAATGGAAAATCAAAAAAATTTATTTTTAGCCATTATTATTTCCATGGCGATTATTTTTGGCTTTCAACTTTTAGTACCTCAACCAGAAAGAACTCCTGTTACAGAAAATACTAACACCCAAAACTCAGTTAGCCTGGATATACAAGACGCGACTTCTGCTATTCTTCTTGATAGAGATCAAGTTCTTGAAGAAACCATTAGGGTCACATTTGATAACTCCAAAATTAAAGGCTCTATAAATTTAGAGGGAGGCATCATCGATGATTTGGTTCTGGAAGAATACAGAGAAACCCTTGATCCAACATCAGATTTCATTACCTATCTTAATCCTCTTGGCTCTCAAGATGCTTATTACTTAGATACAGGATGGGTAAGTCCCGATAGCGCAATAGAACTGCCTAATAATAAGTCTGTTTGGAAGGCTGATAAGTCATCGATTGGCATGAATGACCCGGTAAAACTTACATGGCAGAATTCTCAAAATATTATTTTTGAAAAAATTATAACACTTGATGAACACTATCTATTTAGTGTGGATCAAAGAGTAATTAATAACTCAGGGAAGTCATTTGATTTATATCCTTTTGGACTGTCAAAAAGACAAGGGATACCTGAAATGGAAAACTTTTTTATTTTACACGAAGGACCCTTATCTATCACGGACAGTGTGCTGAAAGAATATGACTATGATGATTTAAAAGATAAAAAGAAAATCAAATTGAATTCTGTAGGTGGATGGATTGGTATGACTGATAAATATTGGCAAACCGCCATTATTTCTGATCAAAATGAACCCATTCAACAAACCTATAGTTATAGCTATGTTGAAAATACTGATAATTTTCAAACTGACCTAGTCGGGACTAAAATTGTCGTTGGTGAAGGAGATAACATCTCTCATAACCTAAAACTTTTTGCCGGCCCAAAAATTGTGAGTGTCATTGATCAGTATATGGATGAATATGGCGTTCAAGAATTTGATCGTTCTGTTGATTTTGGGTGGTTTTACTTTTTAACCAAACCTATTTTTCATGTTCTAGAATTTATTTTTGGCTATGTTGGCAACTTTGGTTGGGCCATTATTATTTTCACTCTCTTGATGAGGATATGTTTCTTCCCCCTAGCTCAAGCATCATTCAAATCAATGGCTAAGATGAAAAAGTTAGGCCCTGAACTTCAAAGATTAAAAGAACAATACGGCGATGATCGAGCGGGGATGCAAAAAGAAATGATGGCTTTGTACAAAAGAGAGAAGGCCAATCCTATCGCAGGTTGTCTTCCTATTTTATTACAAATACCTGTCTTCTTTGCTCTATATAAAGTTCTCTTTGTCACCATCGAAATGAGACATGCCCCTTTTATTGGTTGGATAAGTGATTTATCGGCCCCAGATCCTCTTGGTCTTTTAACCCTGTTTGGTTTTGTTGATTGGAATGTTCCAGGCATTCTTCAATTATTTAATATTGGTATTTGGCCTATTCTCATGGGTATATCTATGTTCTTACAACAAAAGTTAAATCCAGCACCAGTCGATAAAATGCAAGCAAAAATATTTATGTTTTTACCAATAGTCTTTACCTTTGTATTAGGTGGTTTTGCTGCTGGATTGGTGATCTACTGGACAACTAATAATGTTTTATCTATGGCACAGCAATACGTGATCCAAAGAAAAATTATTAATAGTTGATGAGTAGTGTTACGAGTTATTTTAAAAAAAATACAGACTTTATCTTAAGCGCCACTCAACCAAGACAATACCCTAACGTTGTATTTCCTGAGGTTGCTTTTATTGGAAGATCGAATGTAGGAAAATCAAGTTTAATCAATGCTGTCTTCATGAAAAAATTAGCTCATATTTCTAATACCCCTGGTAAAACTCGACAAATAAATTTTTTTAATCATGGTGACTCTTTGATGGTGGTGGACTTACCAGGTTATGGGTTTGCCAAAATATCACAAAAAGAGGCCTACAAAATATCTGATCTTGTATCACAATATTTAACCACGAGAGAAAATCTCAAAAAAATATTTGTGTTAATTGATAATGGATTAGGTGCCAAAAAAATTGATATTGAAATGGTCAATGCTATGCAAGCTATTAAGGATAAAATTTTTATTTGCTACACCAAAAGTGATAAAAAAATTAAAGAAAAATCGATTTATATAAATGAACTTGCCAATTATGAACAATTAACGGTTAGCTCCAAAACCAACGACAATATTTTTGAGCTTCAAAAAAAAATAATAGAAATTTTATAATTTATCTTTGAATTTAAGAGAGAAAGCATTACTTTATCACGCTTATGAATAATGTAACCAATTGGGTATTTGACCTAGATAACACTCTTTATAAAGCGGAATGTGGATTATTTGATAAAGTTCATGTTTTAATGGGGCGTTATATTGAAGAAAAATTAGGACTTGCTTCCGGTGAAGCGCAAGCCCTTCGATCAAAATATTATCACCAATACGGAACAACACTTCGGGGTTTGATGATCGAACACCAAATTGATCCTGATGATTACTTAGATTACGTTCATCAAATTAACTATGATGTGGTCTCTCCTGATGAAAAATTAGGCGAAACAATAAAAAATTTAACAGGAAAAAAATATATTTTTACAAATGCTAATTATGGTCATGTTGAAAAAGTTTTAGATAAATTAAAGATGGAAAATATTTTTGATGGGTGTTTTGATATCTCCGAAAGTGACTATCTTCCTAAGCCTCATAAAGATGTTTATGAAGCCTTTCAAAATAAATTTAATTTAGATAACTCTTCAACAGCTATGTTTGAAGACTTGCATATTAATTTAAAAGAGCCTCATGCAATGGGATGGAAAACCGTTTGGGTTACAAATAATCTGGAATATAATTTAAATAAAGATGTAAACCAGCAAGAGGATATCCAAAAAATAATTAACGAAAAAGGTTATATTTCAGAAGTAACAGATAACTTAGAAAATTTTTTAATTAATTTAAACTAGGAGAACGATGAGCAACCAAGAAACAATAGAAAAACTTTGGGATAATAAAGATCAAATTGATTTCATCAAAGATTCAGAAGCAAAAAATTCTATTCTTGATGCACTCAACCAATTAGATAAGGGCCAGTTGAGAGTCTGTGAGAAAAAAGATAGCACTTGGCATGTTAATCAATGGTTAAAAAAAGCAATTCTACTAAGTTTTCGTATTCAAGATATGGAATTAATTGACAATGGACCAACCGTTCAAGGAGGAAATACTGCATGGTGGGATAAAGTCCCATCAAAATTTCAAAATTGGACAGAAGTTGATTTTCAAAATGCAGGCTTTCGTGCAGTTCCTAATTGTGTTGTTCGACGATCTGCGTTTATTGCTAAAAGTGCCGTGCTCATGCCGTGTTTTGTTAACCTTGGGGCCTATGTTGATGAAGGTACCATGGTCGATACTTGGGCTACCGTTGGCTCTTGCGCTCAAGTAGGAAAAAACTGTCATATCTCTGGTGGTGCTGGTATTGGAGGTGTCTTAGAGCCACTTCAAGCTAATCCTGTTATCATTGAAGATAATTGCTTTATTGGGGCAAGATCCGAAGTCGCCGAAGGTGTAATTGTTGGAGAAGGCTCAGTTTTATCCATGGGTGTTTTTATTGGCGCTTCAACAAAAATAATTAATCGTGAGACTGGTGAAGTTCATATGGGAGCAGTTCCTCCTTACTCGGTTGTAGTTCCTGGCAGTATGCCAAGCTCCAAAGGAAATGTATCTCTGTACTGCGCTGTAATCGTGAAAACTGTTGATGAAAAAACAAGATCAAAAACTTCCGTTAACGAATTACTAAGAGACTAATGCTGGATACTATCGAATTATCTAAAAAACTAATTGCCTTTGACTCCGTTACACCCGCAAAGCAAGATATTTTTGATTTCTTAATTCAAATTTTTAAAGAGCAAGGTTTCGATACAAAACAACTCAATTTTGATGGTGATGGAAGTTATGAAGTAATTAACTTAATGGCTACTTACGGATCTCCTCAAACCAATGCAAAGCATTTTAATTTTTTATGTCATGTGGATGTGGTTCCCCCAGGTAATATTGAGGATTGGGATACTCACCCCTTTGAGCCGACAATCAAAGATGGATATTTATATGGTCGAGGTTCTGAAGATATGAAAGGCTGTACTGCCGCTAGTATGGTCAGTGTATTTAAATTTATCAAAAATAATCCTGATTTTAATGGTACCATCAGCTTTATTATTACTGGAGATGAAGAGGCCGACTCCATAAATGGGGTTGATAAAGTTGTAAATTGGCTTCAAGAAAATAATATCCGTATCGATGGATCCATTGCGACTGAGTCATCTTCAGAAAAGGTTATCGGTGATCAAATCAAAGTAGGAAGAAAAGGTGCTGTTGACGTGCAAATTGAGGTTATTGGAAAACAAGGACACGCCGCTTATCCTCAATTAGCCCAAAACCCTGTCCATTGTTTATCGAAAATTATTTCTTTTTTTGATGATCAAATTCTAGATGAGGGAGCAGAATATTTTGAGCCCTCCAGCTTGCAGTTTACGCAAGTCAATTTAAATAATAAGGCAAAGAATGTTATTCCTGAAAAATTAATCACGGTAGCCGACATGCGCTTTAATGATAATTGGGATAAGGAAAAAATTGAGGCCTATTTTAATGAGCACCTCACACGCATCTGCAATGAAAATAATTGTCAATATAAATTAAAATTAACCTTCAGAGGCCTTCCCTTCCAAGCATTTAACGATCCTTTTACTATCCACTGTTTAAACGCTATTAAAGATGTAACGGGATTAGAGGCCAAACAGGATACTGGCGGAGGTACTTCTGATGCAAGGTTTATGCAGAGAATTTGTCCTGTTTTTGAATTTGGAACAATTAATAAAACTCTCCACAAAGTTAATGAGTGCGTTTCCATTAGCGATCTCCAGACAACAGAAGAAATTTACTACAAAACCTTAGAAAACTTTTTTCAATCATGAAAGAGGGGGATTTAATTCCTAATCTGACTTTGCGCTCTGTTGACTCTGATGGAATGCAAAATTTTAATTTAGTTGAAAATTTTCAAAATAAAAAAGTTTTAGTCATTTGTGTACCAGGAGCTTTTACTTCCACATGCCATAATCAACACTTACCTCCCTATATAAAGAATTGTGAAAATCTCATGTCTAAAAAAGGAATTGGTATGGTATGTTGCATCACAACTAATGACCCTTTTGTTTTAGATTTATGGAGACAAGAATTAGGTCAATCAAAAATTAAATTTTTATCTGATGGGAATCATGAATTTCTTAAGGCTTCTGAGTTAATACGAAATCATGAAAAAAGTTTTATGGGCGATCGCTTAATTCGATCCATAATTTTGATTGAAAATTTAAAAGTTACCAAGCTCATCTTGGATGATCCAGGGCAACTGGACAAAACCTCATACGAGTCAATCAGCAAAACTATTTAAATATTCTCTTATTTTAGTTTTATTTTCAAAACTTCTCGAAAAATCGAGGCTTTTTTCTGTTAATTTAGAGTAATTTTCAAGTGATAATAAAATCTTTTCTGATAAATCATTAACATCATTTTCATTAATAACATAACCGTTTTGATCTATTGACTCCGGGGTGCCGCCACTGGAGCTAACAATAGACGGGAGTCCAAACGAGGCAGCTTCAACATTGGAAATACCAAATCCCTCAATACTATCGGGGGTGGTAATAGTTGGCATTACATGAATTTTGCTAATTTTATAAACATCAGATGA
>JAXOVD010000040.1:0-7906 GCA_036937365.1 Alphaproteobacteria bacterium | reverse complement strand
ATTGCGTTCAGAGGTAACAGTAATTTCGTTTTCGCCCACAGAAAACTTATCATCACCTATTTTACTGATTTCTTGTTTGAGGGCTCCATGAACACTGTCGTATTTTAAAAGATGAATGTTAGAGTCAATATCTGCTAAATCATTGATATAAGCAATTTCATATGTTTCGTTAAATTCTTTTGCTCGCTCTAGGTAGGCACGAAAAACAAGTCGACCAATACGACCAAAACCATTGATTGCGATTTTCTTTTTTGTCATCTTTTTTATTTAATCCTCTTTTTAATTGTTGATGATATTTTTTTTGGAGTTAGTCCAAATTTATTGTAAACGTCCTTGGCAGGTGCACTAGCACCGAAGTCATCAATTCCAAAGATGTTTTCTTTTGTTGTAAATTTATTCCAGTACATTGTTGAACCAGCTTCAATAACAAAGACTTGATTCAATTTAGACTGTAATAATTTTTTTTGAAACGATGCTGGTTGTTGATCAAAAAGCGATGTACTTGGCATGGAAACAACCTTGACTGCAATCTTATCTTTTTGAAGGAGATCGGCAGTTTCAATAGCAAGGGAAACCTCAGAACCAGTAGCTAGAAGGGTAATATCATTATTTTTGGATGTTTGATAAATCACATAAGCACCTTTAAAACTTTTTAAATTGATTTTTTTGTTTGATATTTGGGGTAAATTTTGACGAGAAAGGCAAATAAATGAAGGGGCATTTGAAATTTTCAACGCTTCTTTCCAGCAGGCAATAGTCTCCATCATATCACAGGGACGAAAGACATAACTGTTTGGAATGAGACGAAGCATGTTCAATTGTTCAATGGGTTGGTGAGTAGGACCATCTTCTCCAAGGCCAATCGAGTCATGCGTGAAAACCTGAATTGGATCAATTTGCATCAATGCAGCTAATCGCAGACTGGGTTTCATATAATCCGCAAAACTCAAAAAAGTGCCTGAATAGGTTTTAAATAATTTTGTTGCGGCAATACCGTTCATGATTGCAGCCATACCATGTTCACGAACTCCGTAATGGATATACTGACCTAGAAAATTATTTTGATTCAAAATTGCCATATGCTTCCCTTTGGTATTATTGGAGCCAGTTAAATCGGCTGATCCCCCTAAGATGGGCATAGAGGCTTGAATATAATTCAAAACACCTTCAGATGATTTTCTTGTAGCTTGCGGCGAGTTAAAAGATTTAAAATCAGCAGCGATCGAGTCAAAAAATTTATCAAATTGATTTTTAAAGTTATCTATAGAGCTCTTATTATTCTTGAGCAATTTTTTGGATTGATTGTATAGTTTTTGATTTCTATCTGCTGATTTTCTCCATAAAGATAAGAGATTGGATGGAATGGCAAAGGGTTTGGCGCTCCACTGTAGTTTTTGTTTTGTAAGTAATATTTCATCTTGACCTAAAGGAGATCCATGAGATGAAGCTTTTGCTGATTTATTCGGAGATCCAAAACCAATAACAGTTTTGAAATTCAAAAGTGTAGGTTTTTTTGCATCCTGTGCTTTTTTAAAAAGTTGTTTGATGTTTTGATGGTCATGCCCTTTACCATTAGAGACATCCCAATGAACAGATTGAAAACGAAGATTAGTATCATCGCTAAAAGATAAGTCAGTAGAACCATCGATACTTATTTTATTATTATCATAAACTAAAATGAGGTTGTCTAATTGTAAGTGTCCTGCAAGGCTGATAGCCTCTTGGCTTATTCCTTCCATTAAACATCCATCACCACAAAAAACATAAACTTTAGGTATTCTTTTAAGTTTATTTTCTTGGCAATATTTTTTAAGGGCAAGAGCCATTCCCACTCCATTAGAAATACCCTGGCCCAGAGGTCCCGTAGTTATTTCAATCCCCGCATCAGGTTCATACTCGGGGTGTCCTGCCGTAATAGCACCTAATTGTCTAAAATTTTTAATCTGATCGAGAGTCATTTTTTTGTACCCTGTTAAATAGAGTAAGGAGTACAAAAGCATTGACCCATGGCCATTCGAAAGAACGAATCGATCTCGAAGATTCCAAGTTGGATCTTTGGGATTATGGATTAGAAAGTCATGGAAGAGCACAGTGGCAATATCTGCCATTCCCATCGGCATTCCGGGATGACCTGATTTTGCTTTTTCAACCGCTTCTATGGATAAAAATCGAATGCAGTTGGCAAGGTCTGTGTAATTTTTCAATGGAATAACTCTGTGTAATACTTAATAATTAAAGTATGAACGAATTTCAACAACAAATACTTCAAAAAATTGAACAAATTGCCCTAAAAATGGAAAACTATAAAACTAGTAACCAAGAACTCACGAAATTGAAGGAGGAACTTGAAGCGAAAGTTCATTACCTAGAAAAAAGAGAGCAAGAACTAAATGATCAATTGGATCGTCAGCAAATGGAACTATCAGAAAAATCTGAACTAATCGATAAAGCCACTACTAAAATAGAAGACCTTCTGGGATCTATTGACATCGATGCCTAATTTAACCTTAAGTATAGGAGGTAGGCCTTTAAAGGTTCAATGTTCTGATCATAATGTAGAACGAGTAAAAGAAATTGGACAGACGATCAGCAAACTTATTGATAATGAAAAAAAAGAAAATGTTCCCTTTTTAACATCGGCGCTTATTGCATATCTAAAATCTATGGAAGACATTTTAAGAAAAGAGAAAATCTTACAAGACTCACTTAATCAGAAACTTTTTTATGAAAGCCGTATTCAAGAACTTCAAAATGAAAATCAAAATTTAAAATTAGATATCGAGCAAATTTTTCAAAAGCTAAATCATCAATTATCAATTGAATAAAAAAGAAATTCGAAAACATCATCTCAATATTCGTCAAGAGATGCCAACAATTAATCTTCGAGATAATTCAAAATTAATTAATGAAGGTATTTTAAATTTAATTTCCACTTTTAATTCAGCTGAGAGCATTGGATTATTTTACCCCTATAATAATGAAGTTGATGTCCTTTTGTTGGTATCAGAATTAGAAAAAAGAGGATTGGCCTGTCTGCTCCCTAAAGTCATCGATAAACAACTTCCATTAAAATATTTTTTTTATTCTCCTGACGCCTCAACGCTGGAAAAAGGATATGGGGGCATTATGGAACCTACGGGTGGCGAGGAAAGAGATCCTGATATTATCATTACCTCTTGTTCTGCTTTTAATGAGAAGGGCTATCGTGTTGGCTATGGAGGGGGTTTTTTTGATCGAACTTTAAATCAATTAAAACAGAAAAAAAAAATCATTTCTATTCTTGCTGCGTTTGAAAACCAAAAAACCTCTTATCAATTTCAAGAAAGTTTTGACGAAAAAGTTGATTATATTTGTACAGAGAATAATACTTATAAAATATGAATTTTTTAATCATTGGAGATGTTGTCGGTCGTTCTGGCAGAAACGCCCTTCAGAATAATTTACCTGAAATTCAAAAGAAATTTTCTATCGATTTCACAATCGTCAATGGAGAAAATTCTGCTGGGGGTTATGGGATTACAGGAAAAATATATGAAGATATTATCAGTTGGGGCGCCAATGCCGTTACGTTAGGCAATCATGCATGGAACAAAGAAGAAATTATCACTTACATGCAGGATAACCCTCATCACAATATAATAAGACCTTTGAATTTTTCAGAAGACTCTCCTGGGCAGGGCTATAAGATTTTTACTCACTCCAATGGAGAGAGAATATTAGTTTCGCAAGTACATGGAAAAACTTTTATTGATTTGCCTTTGAGCAATCCTTTTGAAGCAATTGACTCAAAACTCCTGTCTATTATCAACGATCATCAAATTGACTATTCTTTTTTAGAAGTCCATGCGGAGGTGACTTCAGAAAAAAATGGTATTGCTCAAAATTACGATGGAAAATTCACTGCAATTTATGGCACTCATGTTCATATCCCTACTATGGATGCAAGAGTTTTAGACAGAGGTACTTGCTTTCAAACAGACATAGGAATGACTGGTGATTATAATTCTGTCATTGGAATGAAAAAAGAGAGTGCCATTAAAAGAATGAGAACAGAATCGAATATCCCTCGATTAGAGCCTGCAGAAGGGGAAGCGACAATTTCTGGGGCTATCATTAACGCGAATAAGGGACAAAAAAGTACGATACAATCGATTCAAATAGGTGGTGTTTTAGATCGTAATTTACTATCTTAAGTTATGGCAGGTCATTCCAAATTTAAAAATATCCAATATCGCAAAGGTGCTCAAGATAAGAAAAGAGCTAAACAATTTGCAAAAATTGGAAGAGAAATTCAAATTGCGGTAAAAATTGGAGGCACGGACCCTGAGTCAAATCCCCGTCTTCGACTAGCGATAAATAATGCTCGCAGTGTTAATATGCCCAAGGACAACGTCGATCGAGCTATAAATAAAAATAATAATGATACTACTGACTATACTGAAGTACGTTACGAAGGCTATGGCCCTTATGGAACGGCCTTTATTGTTGAAGCACTTACTGATAACAAAAATAGAACTGCTTCTGAAATTCGATCTATCTTTTCAAAAAATGGAGGAAATTTAGGAGAAACAGGAAGTGTTAGTTTTAATTTTGATAAAGTGGGAGAAATTCAAATACAAGGAAATTTAGATGACTCCATTTTAGAGCAATTGCTTGAACATGGTTTAGACGATTATAACACTGACGATGGACTTACATATATATATTGTAAATTCGAAGACTTAGCTTCATTAGAAAAGGCAATGAGAGAACAAAATATGGAAATTGAAAGTGCTTCAATTATTTGGAAACCAAATATGACAGTTAATATTGATAAAGCAGATGAATTAAATCGCTTGATAAAGTTAAACGAAGATTTAGAGGATAATGATGATGTTCAAAATTGTTTCTCCAACTTAGATTTTGATAGTTCTTTATTGGATAATCCAAGTGCCTGATAAAGCTTGGAAGAATAGGGAGCGAATAGTTGCTCGATTTTTTGGTGGGGTGCGTAATGCTTTGAGTGGAATCAATTCGAAAGTCACCCACTCAGATGTTATTCACGATAGTTTATTTATCGAATGTAAATTAAGAGCGAAACATACTGCTGTGAAACTTTGGGATGATACGAAAGTATTGGCTGATAAAGAAAAAAAAACCCCAGTGATTGCATTGTGTGAAAAAAATAGACCTGGTTTTTGGATAATGGTACATTCAGATGATTTTAATGAGGTTTCTAAAGAGCTAAATAATAAAATCGTTTCTAATGAAATTGAAAATAATGAGGATTAAATAATGGAAGAAGTTGTAAATTTAGCAGCATTAGAAGGGTCGGTTGATTTTTCAATGTTTGGGATGTTTTTAAAATCTGACTGGGTTGTAAAAATAGTTATTTTCTTACTTATTATTTTTTCTATTCAATCGTGGAAAACAATAATCCAAAAAATTTTACTTATTAATAAGCAAACAAAAATTTCTAAACAATTTGAAAATCATTTTTGGTCAGGAATTTCTTTAGATGAATTATACCAGCAAATTGATGAATTTGATCAAGAGAGTTACTCCAATATTTTTAGAAATATTATGGGGGAGTATGAAAAGTCTCGTTTACAAAAAAATAAAATAGATTCCTCCTTTATCCAAAGATTATACACATCGTTAGATCTCTCAATCGCTGTCGAAGATACTAGACTTAATAAGGGACTTTCATTTTTAGCGTCCTCTGGCTCTGTGGCGCCGTTTATTGGACTTTTTGGAACTGTTTGGGGAATTATGAATAGCTTTCAAGCGATTGCAATTGCTCAAAATACAAATTTAGCGGTGGTAGCCCCTGGGATTGCAGAAGCGCTTTTTGTAACAGCGCTTGGTTTGTTTGTGGCCATTCCCTCTACGGCATTTTACAATATGATCAACTCAAAAATTGATACTTATCTGTCTGAAGCAGAAAGCTTTGGAAAGGATCTTATAAATATTATTTCTCGACAAGTTAACTAAATGAGAAAAAAAAATCCTCCTGTCTCTAGCATTAATGTCACTCCGATGGTAGATGTGATGTTAGTATTACTTATCGTTTTTATGGTGACCGCACCGCTCCTAACTGTAGGTGTTCCCGTTAATCTCCCTAAAGTTGAAGCCAACTCCTTAGATGCCCAAAAAGAACCTTTAGAGATTTCTATTAATGAAAATAATGAAATTTATTTAGGGGAAGATCAAATTGCTTTTGAAGAATTAATATCCAAGGTAAAGACCATTGCGGGGTCTAATAATGATATTCGAATTTTTCTCAGGGCGGATACTTCAATTAATTATGGTGAGGTAATGAAAGTTTTAGGAGCGTTAAATACATCCGGGTTTCTGAAGATAGCTCTTGTTACAAAAAAACCCAGCTAAGTGAGCACAATCTCTCTTTATAATCCTTTTCGAAGATTAATAATTTTTTTTGAAGACCTTTCATACAGAAAAGGTGATTTATTTTTTCAGTTTTTATCTTTTTTAATTCATCTTTTAATCTTAATTCCAATGATTAATTTCACTTTTCAAAAAGAAGTAAGTGATATTCCTATGATACTTCCAGTTGAAATGTTCATTGTAGAGGAAGAAACAGCTGCACCTGAGTTCCAAGAGGAGGTCAATGAAATAATCCCAACTTTACAAGAGGAAGTAATTGAAGAAGTGATAGAGGTTGAAGAGACTCCTGAAATAACTGAACCTGTTGTTGAAGCTTTACCCGAAGTTTCTGAACCTGAACCACCCGTTAAAGAAATAGTGTCTGAAATAGCAGAGCTTGAAATAAGTGAGGTTGAGGAAATACTGGTAGATAATTCTTCTGATCAAGCAAATGAATTTGTAATTGAGGAAGTTCCTGAAGAAAAGATTATTGAAAAAGAAGAAGTTATCCCAGCGCCTATTGAAAATGATTTTGAAATAAAGTTAAAAGAAAAACCGGAACCAAGAGAAATCGAGCAACCTTTTGATAATTTAGAGATTGTAATAAAGAAAAAACCAAACAAAAAATCATTCAATGTAAGTACGGTTTTAAAAGATTTAGAAAATGCCGATCAAGAATTTAAAAAAGTCCAAGAAGAAACCGAGGTTAAACAAGAAGAAGTATTTACAGAAAAAGTAGCAGCTACAATGACTATTTCAGAAATTGATCTTCTTCGACAGCAGTTGCACTCATGTCTTAATTTAAATGTAGGTGTGGCGAACCTTAAAGAAATTAAGCCAGTCATATTCATCGAGGTAAATCCAGATAGAACAGTAAAAAGTGCCAAGGTGGTTAATAAAGAAAAACTAAATGACCCATCATTTAGAACTGCTGCAGAAGCCGCAATGCGCGCGGTTAATAATCCCGATTGCAGCCCACTACTTTTACCAGAAGACAAATATGATCAGTGGAAAGAAATTAATTTTACTTTTGATTTCAGCTGGATGTTTGATTAATAAAAAATTAATATAATAATTTTAAAATCATGTTATCAAGTAAAAATATATAAATGTTTAAATATCTATTAACTTTTCTCTTTTTTACATTTCACTCCTATGCCGCTTTAGAAGTAACCATTGCCCAGGGTAAGGTTGAACCTACTCCAATTGCGATAACCCAAGTTTTTGGTGAAGATGCGGACACTTCGAGGTACGGAAATACGTTAAGGGAAATTATATCTAATAATCTAACTAACTCAGGTCTATTTTATACTGTAAATGAAGACTTATACATTCAATCAGATAACCTTGTAGAAAAAGTTCCAAGATTTGAAGATTGGAAGTTAATCAAAGCACAATTTTTATTAAGCGCGGATGTGACGAAGACTGATAATGGCATTCGCTTACGTATGAGGCTGTATGATGTTTTTAATGCAAAAGAAATTGAAAAACTGCAACTTACGGTTCCCGATGAGGGTTTAATTAGAAGAGTAGGCCACAA
>JAXOVD010000039.1:0-8200 GCA_036937365.1 Alphaproteobacteria bacterium | reverse complement strand
AATCATAGTGGGACTTAGAGTAGTCCTTGGTTGTTGGCTAGGAGCTATAAAGTTAACATGACCTGGTTTTGATAAATAAAAGGTCATTAAACGATTCCCGAGAGGAAAGCCTAATTCTTTTATTACTTCATTAGATCTAATCCAACCACCACTCGGAGTACAAGAAATTGCATTATTTTCGCTATCTATAATACTGATATGCACTGTCCCAGCTCCCCAAGGTTGAATTTCATTATCAATAGGTAAAAGAACCTTATTTTTAATGGGATCGCCTGGAATAATAGACTCTATCGCCTTAGGGGAAATTAATTTTAATCTTTTATTTAAGTATTGATTATTGAGTAAATGATTTGCTGTGACCTCAGGGTTTTTTTGACCTGTGAAATACATTTCACGGTCAGCAAAAGTTAATTTTAAAGATTCAACAAAATGGTGAATTTCACTTTCATTGCTCAAATTCTTTAATTTTTGCTTTTCAAATAATTTCATCATCATTAATGATGTTAACCCTTGTCCCCAAATATCAGTTTTATGTATTTGATAATCACCAAAATTTTCAAAGACTGTCTTTTCAAAAGTAGCCGAGTAATTGTCAAAGTCCTGTCTTTGAAGTAATCCATTTCTTTGATTGGAATGCTTTATAATAGATTGGGCAATGTCTCCTTTATAAAACGCATCATGAATTTTGTTAAATCTATTAATTCGATTTCCTGTTAGTTTTTTTTCATAATTAGATAGATAATCTAATAGGTCACCAAACTTTTTATTTTTAAATAGAGAATTTATCTCAGGAACTTTTTTATTAATGTATAGCTTATATGAGTCATTCCACTCATTCTTAAACTTCAATTTTAAATCATTTAATCCAAACTTTTTTTGATTCACAATACCATAGTGGATTGGAAAACCATTTTGTGCGTATGATTTTGCATATTTAGCAATAGTTGAAAAATCTAGTTTTCCGTAGTATTGAAGTAATCTGAAGATAGAGGAAAAAGCAGAAGGCACACCTGCGGTTAAAATTCCTTGATCTGGAATTTCTCGATGTCCTTTCGTTACTAAATTCAAAAAATTAAAATTGTTTGGAGATATTGTGTTACCATTTAGCACAATAGGAGATTTTGCTGAGGGTTTAAGGATCATAACTCCTTCTCCTCCCATGCCAAACATTTGAGGATTAACCAAACTTTCAACAAGCATTGCTCCTGCGGCTGCGTCAAAAGCATTTCCTTTATCTTCTTTTAAGATGGAATGAGCAGTCGTAGCCGAAAGGTTAGAGTGGGTAGCTATTGCACCTTGTGTACCTGCATAACTAGGAGTGAAGCTATTTATAGAGTTATCATCTACTCTAAATGCTCGATTATTCATTATATAGTTATAATCTCTTCAGATGAAGTTGGATGAACGGCTACTGTTTTTTTAAACTCATCCAGAGAATTTCCAGCAACCACATTGACAGCTAGTATCTGTATTAATTCTGCAGCATCATCCGAGATAATATGAATGCCTAATATAGTCTTATCTTTTTTATTAATTACTAATTTATAAAAAGTATCTTTATTCGATTTAGAAAATGTCTTTTTCATTGATTTAAAGTTTGTAGTGAGTTCATAGGCATCTATTTTGTTTTTTTTAGCCATTTCCAAAGTTAAACCAACCGTTCCTATTTGAGGTGAAGTAAAAACGGCAGTGGGAATGTTGGCAAAATCATATTCAATTGTTTTTTTATTATTAAATAATTTATCAGCTAAAAAATGACCTTGTCTGATAGCAACTGGTGTTAAATTTACATAATCAATAACATCTCCAACAGCATATATATTAGGGTCGTTAGTTTGAAAATGTCTATTTACTTTAATCGATTTATTTTCATTTAGTTGTACATTTGTATTTTCTAAACCTAAATTATCTGTATTTGCCACTCTTCCAATAGCAGAAAGAATGTAATCACTCGATATCTTTTTCTTATTACTTAAATTAATGATTAAATCATTTTTTGATTTATTTACTTTTTCTATTTTAGTTTCTAAATGATATTTAATTTTACCTTTAGGTGTTGACTCAATTAAAAATTTTACAATTTCACTATCAAAAGTTTTTAAGATTTGTTTTCCTCGATAAACCAAATCTACCTTGACTCCTAAATTTGCAAATATAAAAGCAAATTCAATAGCGATATATCCACCACCTTCGATCACCATTCTTTTTGGAATTTTCTTTAAAGAAAAGATATCATCGCTTGTATTAATTAATTTTCTATTTTCTGAAATATTTGGAATTCTTGGTTTGCCACCAGTTGAGATAATAAATTTTTTTGCTTGGTAAGTTTTTTTACCAATTTTAATTGTTTTTGAATTTATAAAATGTGCCGTTCCATTAATTATATCAATTTTATTTCTGCTTAATATTCCTTCATAAATCTTATTTAATCTTAATATTTCTTGATCTTTTTTCTTAATAAATAATTTCCAATTTAAAGAAGGTTTGGGGATAGACCATCCATAGGATTTATAATTTTCAATATCTTTATTTAGTTGTGATAGGTAGTAATAAAGTTTTTTTGGGACGCATCCAACATTAACACAAGTGCCTCCAAAACGATTATTTTCTACAATCGCAACTTTTGCTCCATGGACGCTCGCAATGCGCGCTGCTCTTACACCACCTGATCCGGCACCGATTACTATAAGATCATATTTCATTTATTTTTTGATAGATTGCTCTATAAAGTCATACATGAGTTGGAAGTCAATTTCAAATTCCCAATATTCAAAGCTTTTAGGCCCTCTTGAGACTAAAAGAGAAAACGATAAAGACTATTACCGTATGATAGTGACTGAGTCTCATTTAAACTCAGGGAACTTTGCACACGGTGGTTTTTTAATGTCTTTCCTTGACAATGTTATGGGTAACGCTGCCTTTAAAAGTTTTGATAATAATCCCTGTGTTACTATTTCAATGACAACTCATTTCACCCAATCCGCATCTGCAGGGGACGAACTCATCGCACAACCTATTATTGAAAAAAGAACCAAAACTCTTTCTTTTGTAAAATGTGAAGTTTTTTCTAAAGATAATTTAATTGTATCAGGTAGTGGTATTTGGAAATCTGCAAATTGGAAAAATGTTCAATCAATTAAAGATAAGTTAATGAAGGATGATGGCGGCTGGTAAGTCTTCTTTTAAAATAATTGCTTATAGAAAAAAAAGAAATCTACGCTTGTAAGTCTTTATTTTTTTCAATTTCTTTTTTTGTTGGTTTATGGACTATTCGTATTCCTGATATTAAAGATCAAATCTCCACTGATTATTCAGGAATGAGTTATCTTTTTGTTATTTTTTCGCTTGGTTCCATTGTAACGATGGTAGTAGCTCCCAAAATAATAGAAAATTTTTCATCAAAGATCATTGTTTTGATTTCAGGAAGTATTATTTCATTTCTTTGGTTATTTGTTCCTTTTACTTCTACTTTTTTTCAAATGGCTTTTTTCAGTTTTTTATTTGGCTGTGCGTACGGAATCTTTGAAGTTGTTCTAAATTTACAAGCCACAAACTTAGAAAAAAAATACGCAAAGCCCATGATGTCAGGATTTCATGCTTTTTGGAGTATTGGTCTTTTAAGTGGGTCTTTTATTACAAGTGTCTTTTTAGAATATGATATTAGTTTTCTGATTAATTCTATTTGTTACATTTTTATTTTATTTCCTCTTATTTTTTTGAGCAGTATGACGCTCAAAAAGAACGAAGCAGATAAACAATCTTTTGCAGGGATATTTTTTAAATGGCCGACTATTCTTCTCATCTTAGTATTGTTGTCTATTACTGCAGTTTTTTTAGAAGGGGGGACAGACTCATGGGGAGCTTTATATATGAGAGACTATCTTCAAGCAGAAGGTTTTAATGTAGGTCTAGCTGCCATTGCATTTAATGGCGCCATGGTGATAGGGAGATTAACAGGTGACCAATTAAAAGCAATTTTTGGAATTCAACAATTTTTATTTATATCCATTGTATGTTCTTTAGTAGGAGTAATTATTGTTCTATTTAGTAAAGTGGTTCTTTTTTCAATTATTGGATTTGTCATAGCTGGTCTTGGCGTTTCTTCAGTTATACCGATTTGTTATACGTTAGCTTCTTCTATTAAAAAAATTAATCCGACAGTAGGTATTACTGTTATTACAATTGCGGTATATGGTAATTTCATGATAGCTCCACCTATTTTAGGATACACAGCTAATATTATCGGAATACAATATGTATATCTTCCAATTGCAATATTGTTTGTTTTTTCAACATTAATTTTAGTGTTTAAAAAAAAAGAATTATAAATATTTAAAACTATTTTTTTAAAATAAGAAAATTTCCTAAAATTATTAGAGCAGCCCCCGTAAATAAACTCATAGTCCAGACTAAATTTTCAAAAATAGTTGAAACACCAAGAGCAATTAAAGGCATGATTATCGCTACGTAGGCAGCTTCATTTGCTCCAATCTTTTTAATTAAACTTAAATATAAAGTAAATCCAAGGACGCTCCCAAATACTGATAAATATAACAAAGAAGCACTATAGGATAATGTAAATTCATAGGAAAAAGGAGTACTTATAAATAAAAGGTAGACAAACAAACTTAACGATCCATAGAGCATCCCATATCCCGTTACAGAAATCACATTTAAATTAATTTTCGATGTATGTGCAGAAACTAAATTTCCAAGTGAAGCAAAATATGTTGCGATTATTCCTAAAAAAATTCCATAACTAGTTTTGCTAGAGAATTCAAATGATATTATCTCATCAAAAAAGATGACAATTAATCCAAAAGTTCCAATGATTCCACCTATGATAGTCATTAGTTTTGGAGGTTTTTGATGAAAGATTATATTGTTAATTACGTTCATAAATAAAATTGAAGAAAAGCAAAGAGCAACAAAACCGCTGATAAGGTATTGGGTAGACATATAAAAAATTACATAATTTATATTAAATAAAAGAATACCAAGTACTGCGATGTAGAAATGTTCCTTGAGTGAAAATTTTAATGGTAGTTTTTTAACAACACAGACTACAAGTATTATGAGCGATGCTAAAAAAAATCGATAAAAAACTGAGACCATAGGGTCTACAGTGCCAAGTTGAAATTTAATCACATACCATGTAGGGCCCCAACATAATAGTGTTGCAATAAATAAAAATACTGTAGAATTCAATTATGCCCTCTTTTGATGTTGTCTCATCACCCGATTTACAGGAAATCGATAATGCCATCAATAATACAAAAAGAGAAGTTGATAATCGATTTGATTTTAAGAACACCAATTCAACTATAGAGCGTTCAGATTACTCTATTACTATTGAAACAACGGATAATACAAAACTAAACCAATTTAATGAGATTTTGAAAAATAATATTGTTCGTCGTAAAATTGATCCTAAATTCATTCATGTTAAATCTACTGAAAATGCATCGGGTAATAGAATTAGACAAATGGTTGATATTCTTAATGGAATTTCAAAAGAAGATGCTAAAAAGATTACTACCTTGGTTAAATCTTCTAAAATGAAAGTACAAGCCTCTATCAATGGAGATGAAGTAAGAATTACTGGTAAAAAAAGAGATGATCTTCAATCAATGATGACATTGCTTGATCAAAGCGATTTAAAGATACCGCTTCAATACCAAAATTTTAGAGACTAGTAATTTCTTTCGTTTTAAAATTAATAATATTAACTTTTACTAAGCTTTTTAAAAAATCAACACAGTCTTTGGTTTTCATTTGAATTGTTTTTGTATTTATCAAGGGGTGAAAATTACATAAATCAAAATCAAGGATTTCTTTATCTAGAAAGAAATTTACATCCTTTTCATAATTATTGATCAAAGAGTAGGGACTAACAGAACCGGGTTTTACGCCAAGTTTTTCATCAAGGTA
Source organism: Alphaproteobacteria bacterium (assembly GCA_036937365.1). Taxonomy (GTDB): domain Bacteria; phylum Pseudomonadota; class Alphaproteobacteria; order HIMB59; family HIMB59; genus HIMB59. The sequence goes on along the minus strand of JAXOVD010000039.1, from coordinate 2,269 downwards.
TTCAGGGCTTCCAAATGAGAGGTTTCCTTGAGCAGATATATAATTTCTAATTTCTTTTAAATCTACTTCTTGAGTATCAAGGCAAGATATTAAAAAAAAATTTCTTTTTTTATCTCTTAAAAATAGGTTTTTAGTATGTGCTCCTTGCATATCAAGATCAGTTTTTAATTTACTGGATTCTTCGACTGTGAAAAATGCCTCATGCTCAAATAATTTATAATCAATTTTTTTACTATCTAGATGGCTTAAAAAATTTTCAGCTTCAAATTTCATAATTGATGGATAAAATAACTAATATATATGAAGAAAAAAATCAACAGACGTAGTTTTATTAAAAAAGCCTCTTTGCCTATCATCGGTGCCGCTTCGATTGCACCATTTAATGTTAATGCCAATACAGTTAAAGAGCTTAGTATGGTTACCTCATGGCCAAAAAATTTACCTGGAATTGGATTAGGAGCAAATCGCCTTGCCCAAAGAATTGAAAAATTATCTAATAATCAGATTAAAGTGAAGGTTTACTCAGCGGGAGAATTAGTACCCCCATTTGGGGTGTTTGATGCAGTCTCTTCAGACACAGCAGATTTATATCATTCTGCCGAGTTTTATTGGGGTGGAAAGAGTAGGGCATATCCATTTTTTGCATCCGTTCCTTTTGGAATGACTGCAGAAGAATTTAATTCATGGATTTATCAATCTGACGGTCAGGAATTATGGGATGAGTTAGGATCTGACTTCAAACTAAAACATTTTTTGGTGGGAAATACAGGGGCTACATTATTTGGTTGGTTTAAAAAAGAAATTAATAGTGTGAGCGACCTCTCTAAAATAAAAATAAGAAGTCCAGGTTTTGGTGGAGATCTATTAAAAACCATGGGCGCGACTCCAATTAATATACCCGGGGGAGAGATACTCCAGGCTCTTGCGAGTGGTGCTATAGATGCATCTGATTGGTCTAATCCTGTAATGGATTTAGCCTTTGGATTTTATAAAGTCGCTGATTATTGTTACTATCCTGATTTTAAAAAACCAACCGTTTCTATATCTATGGGTATGAACTTAGATAGATGGAATTCATTCGACACCTATACAAAAGATGTAATTGAGTATGCTTGTCAATCTGAAAATCAAGAAATGTTATCTGACTTTATGTTTAAAGAGGTCAAAGCAATTGAGAAATTAAAATCTTTGGATGTTAAATTTAAAAAAGTTCCTGAAGATATAGTTGTTCAAGCTAGCAAGAATGTCAATTCCGTTATAGATGACTATGCAGATAATGAGTTAGGTATCAAGATTAGAGACAGTTACATGAATTTTCTTAATTTAAGAAGAGGGCATAGTGATTTTGATATTTCAAATTATTTAAATTTTAGAAAAATATAATTTTGTGTGTGGGAGATATTCGCTTGATTTATCAAATGCAAAGACTGTTTTTAAAAAAGAAACTATAGAGAAATATCCAAAAGTTTTTGATTTTATAAACTTAGATATTGCTCCATCAACTTTTAATCCCATAATTTTTAAAAGACAAGATCAGTATATTTTTGAATTTGCTAAATGGGGTTTTGAATATGATTGGTTACCTAAAGGAAAATTATTATTCAATGTTAGATCAGAAACAGTTTTTGAAAAATCTTTTAGTCAAAATTTAATTCAAAACTCGAGATGTTTAATACCCTTTAACTGCTATTATGAGTGGAAAACAAGTGGATCAAATAAAGAAAAATACAAAGTTTATACAAATCAAAGTTTATGTTTTTTTGCCGGTATTTATTCAATTTTTAACGAGAAACTTTCCTTCTCTATTTTGACAAAACACAGCGCCTTAAATATCGAACATATTCATCAACGAAATCCAATAATTTTAACCCTTAGTGATGTCAAAAGATGGTTTACAACTGAATTTACTAGATTATTGAATGGTTCAAATATTGAGTTATTTGCCGATGCAGCGTAACTATTTTTTGAGTCTGAAAAACGAAAGTAATTTTTCTATTCCAGAGAAATTTGACTCTAACCTTGCATAGACGTTATCAATTTTATTAATGTGCGCATCTAGTCTATTATAAAGAATATCAATTTTCTTCTCTAAAGATTTGATTTCACTGTTTTTATTTATATTAGAAGATTTCTTTTTTACAGTTTTTTTCTTAGTAAAAGGCATTATATAAATATTAGCATAATTAAAATAAATTAACTGTTTAAATTAAGAGAAGCGTAAATTTACCTCAGGTATCCAATTTTTAATCTTTTCTATACGATTTTTAGG
>JAXOVD010000038.1:0-8392 GCA_036937365.1 Alphaproteobacteria bacterium | reverse complement strand
AGTTGCGATTACCGAAGGAAATACGGATCAGGCAACAAAAAGTCAAAAAGAATTTAAAAAATATTTAGGACGCGATCCTTTAAACAAAATTCTTCAAACTCAAATTAAACAAACTAAAGATTTAAAAATTGTAAACGTGGAAAAAGGTGCGGATTAAGCTAAAAAAATAATCCCCGCCCCAAGACAAGTTAGCCCTGCCCCAATAACGGCAAGGTGTCCGGCATAATTTTTTGTGACAATCCAAAGAATAGGAATGATCATGATAGGCATGGTACTAGATAACGTAGAAATCACACCGGGATTTCCAAACTTTAAGGCGAAGATTAACATCGTCATTCCCACACCCATTCCCATAAACCCTAAAAAAACACTAAAGATTGTTTTTTTGTAATCTTTCATCTTTTCCCATAATTGGTTGTTTTTAATAAAAAATAAACTTCCAAACATGATGACCGCCGCAATAATAATTCGAAGATAAGAAACAATGATAGGATCTGTCGATCCTAAGGCAGGTTTCATTAATATAATCCCAATCGACTGGCATAACGCAAGACCAATTCCTGCTAACAAGCCTGTATATTTATTTCCTTGAATATTTTCTAAATCATCATTGGGAATAGAGCGATTAAATTGAATAGCAATTAAGATGCCTGAAAAAATTAGAGCACACCCGATCAGTTCAGTTAAAGAGGGGAGCGATTGTAAAAAAATTTCTGCTAGAACAATAGTGAAAGGTATTTGCATGGAAAAAAGTAATGCTTGTCTTCGAGGACCCAATCTTTTTAAACAAATAAATAAAAACGTATCTCCAATAATGATGCCAATCACAGAGGATAAAAAGATTGCTAAGAAAATAGAATTTTCAAAATATAACGGTTCCCATTTTAAAAATACATAGGGAGAAAAAATAACAATAATTCCTACAAGCCGCAGTAAGTTATAGTTGTAGCTTCCAAAATATCTTACGATTCTAGTTGCAGAAAGCGAAACAACAGACCATATCGCAGCTGCACTAATTGCTAAGACATATCCAATCACGCCAGGATATTAGCTAAGAAAAAAGGAAAAGAAACTGGTATTTAAAACTGTTGTTCGCCAGGAGTTAAACTACAATAATGGAGATCTGAAAAGATACTATTGCCATACCCTTCAAAGTACCCATCATAACGAACAAGTAATTTACCATTAAATCGATTTAGAGAAGCCGTGATTCTTTGAGTAAAATCACCATCTTGAGTAAAGGCCTCTACAATCATTAGATCCTCTGAAACACTGATGGGATCCCAGGTATCGTTTTTTCCAAATTGAAAAAATCCAATCTCTGCATCGACATAAACATCTACATCAGCATCAATAGGACATAACTCGATAGGCCCCGCAGGATCTTCCGGGTAGGTGTAAACACATTCACAAAAAAGATGAGTGGTGTAGGAGTGCGATGTTAGAGGAAGGAATAAAAAAAAAGGGGCAAAGAAAATTACCCCTTTTAGAAATTTAAACATTAAATTTTTTTAGCGGCGCTGACCAAATAATTGCATCAACATCACGAAAAGATTAATGAAGTCTAAGTACAGAGTTAAGGCGCCCATGATGGCCGCTTTTCCTGCAAAGTTGGTACCTGCTACTGCATAATAAGTAGATTTAATCTTTTGAGTATCATAGGCAGTCAGACCCACAAAGACCAACACACCCACACAAGAAATGATAAATTGCATTGCAGAGCTTTGCATAAAGATATTAACAATACTTGCTAGAATGATACCGATTAATCCCATGATTAAAAAAGAACCTAGCTTTGTGAGGTCTCTTTTTGTTGTATAACCATAGATGCTCATCGCTGCAAAAGTACTACAAGTAATTAAAAAGACACGTACGATGCTGACACCTGTAAAAACAATAAAGATATAAGACATCGACATTCCCATTACCGCTGCAAATGCCCAAAAGGTCATCTGTGCTGCAGATAAGGACATTTTTTGTAATCTTGCGCCTAAAAAGAAAATAAATCCAAGAGGAGCCAGCATAACGACCCATTGAAGGGCGGTTCCATAAATTGCTCCCATTAATGCAGGAGACTTAGAAAATCCCCATGCCACCAAACCGCTGATCGCGAGACCAGAAGTCATGTAGTTATAGACTTTCATCATATACTCTCTTAAACCCGCATCGATGGCCGCGGATTGAGATTGAGCATATGCATTTTGTTTTAATTCAACCATTGTTTCTCCTTGTATGATTATAATATGGCGATGAACTTGATTTTTTTCAAGCAAAACCGTATTAATCTTTTATGAAATACAAATCTCTCGGAAATACCGATTTAAAAGTAAGCTTAATTTGCCTTGGAACTATGACTTGGGGAGAACAAAATACCCAAGAGGAAGCCTTTGAACAAATGGATTACTCCATTGATCAAGATGTGAATTTTTTTGATACGGCTGAATTGTATGCCGTTCCCCCGAAGGCAGAAACCTATACAAAAACAGAGACGATGATCGGCAATTGGTTTGCTGCAAGAAAGAACCGAGATAAAATTATTTTAGCGACTAAAGTCTCTGGATCAGGACCTTCCTGGATTAGAGGAGGTGGCAATCAATTCACTCCGGAGAATATGACGGCAGCCCTTGAGGGAAGTTTAAAAAGATTACAAACGGACTACGTTGATTTGTACCAACTTCATTGGCCAGAGCGAACCACTAACTTTTTTAGCAAGTTAGGGTATAAGCATAATGAAAGCGAAGGGGACTGGACGCCGTTTGAAACTATTTTAGAGACCGCACAAAAATTTATCGACCAAGGTAAAATTCGATACTTAGGTTTATCAAATGAAACACCCTATGGTTTATCTAAATACTTGCAGCTATCTGAGAGTAAAAATTTACCTCGTGTTGTTTCAGTTCAAAATCCTTATAGCTTAGTGAATCGAACATATGAAGTTGGTCTCGCAGAAATGTCTATTAGAGAACAAGCAGGCTTGCTTGCTTATTCGCCTTTAGCCTTTGGAATGTTATCAGGAAAATATTTAAACAACCAAATGCCAGAAGGATCTCGACTACAATTATTTGGAAATCATTTTCCACGTTATCAAGGAACTCGTACTCAATTAGCGGTCGAAGAATATTTTAAAGTAGCCCAAAAATATAATTTATCATTGGCGCAAATGTCCTTGGCCTTTGTTAATGCCCAACCATTTGTTACTAGCAACATTATTGGGGCAACTTCGATGGAACAGTTAAAAGAGAATATTGAATCGATTAACCTAGATTTATCGGACGAAATCATGGAGGAGATAAACATCATTCATGAAAACAATCCCTCTCCCGCACCTTAAACAAATGGAAGAATGGCCTAAAGACCCACAAGGCAGATTAAGTAAAGTTTTTACGTTTAAAAATTATCGAACGAGTTTTGCGTTTGTGAGCCAAGTAGCCATGCTAGCAGAAAAGAAAAATCATCATCCAGAGATTATTTTAGATTATGGAAAGGTAACGGTATCGCTCATCTCTCATGATGTCCAAAAAATTACTGAAAGAGATCTAGAATTAGCAACTCAAATCGATAAGATTTATAGTTCATGATCTATTTGATTGGCATTCCAGGACTGATCCCATTTTACCTTTGCTTTTATAATATCGATTTAATTTTCTTGGATTTTGACAAGCAAATGTTTGTTCATTACTCCACCGTTATTCTATCTTTTCTTGGCGCGGTCTACTGGGGGGTCTACCTGCAATCCAAAAATGTAATTGCCATTTTATTTAGTGTTTGCCCAGCTATTTATGCTTTTTTTATTTTATCTTTCGATCTCAAATTTGATGAAACAGTTGGATTGTTCGTTTTGGGATATTTTATTGTCTTATGTTTTGATTTCTTTTTTTACTTTAAAGAAAAGATTATTCAAACAGATTACTTTATTTTGAGACTATTGTTGACTGCAGGAATAGCGCCAGCGCACATCTTATATATAATTTAAAATTAATTAGCGATAAGGTTTAGTAGTTTTCCAAAGGCGCCAGAGAATTTTATTTTCCCGTGGGTGTAGGCTAATCCGATACAACCAGTTTGGGCGTGACCTACAGGAGTATGGTGATGATCATCGCTTCTGACTTGAACGGTTCCTTCTTTATAGTTTCCATATTCGTCGCTATAAGATCCATGCAGCACAAGAAAACTTTCATGACCCTCGTGGGTATGTTGTGGAATTTTAGCGCCGGGCATTACATGAATTAACTCTAACTTCTCATTTTTATCTTTGGGTAAGATAGAGGCGATCTTCACATCTTTAAACGACTTCCAATTAATCTCTTTATCTTTTAGGTGGACTTGAAGAGCGACGGGAAGCTGACTTAAGAAAGGATCGTGACTTGTATTTTTCTTGATTTTTTCTTTACCGCTTGTGCTATTTAACACTTTCATCCAAAGATCTTTTGTGACAGGAGTGGGTTTGATACGCTCTAAAAAATAGCCACCAATTTCATCTTTAGCGATATTGGTTAATCTGTTTTCAGGAACGATTTCTACTAAGCACTGCTGGAACAATAGACTTGCCGGGGAGGTGGCAGGATTGGTGAGAATTTCAAAAGTCATAATTTATTTATCTAATTTATCATATTACTTTCATTACTTCTATTTAGATTAGCCATAGTGCCATCTTGTTCTAATTTGCCGCGGATTTTCTCTAATGCAAGTCGAATACGAGACTTAACAGTTCCTAATGGAATCTTTGTTAATTCTGCAATTTCGCCATGAGATTTTTCTTCAAAGAAGTTCATTTTCAATAAGTTGAGTTGATCTTCCGGCAAATCGTCTAGATATTGGGCTATCAAGTCAAATTTTTGATCATGCTCAATATTCTCATCTGCCTTGGATTCGACAGGGGGTAAAACAGCAGTTTCAATATTTTCTAATATGGCTTTTCGAGTTTTTCTTAAAATATCTATTTTTTTATTGCGAGCGATGGTGTAAATCCAGGTACTTGGCGATGCTACTTTGGGATCATAGTAATCGGCCTTGGTCCAGATAATGGTCATTGTTTCTTGGATAATTTCTTCAGCTATAGCTTCATCAGCTCCTGATTTCATTAAAAATGATTTTAGCCGAGGGCTAAAATAATCAAATATTTTTTTGAAACTAGCTATATCTTGGCTGTCGGCAATATTTACCAACGCCACCGCAAATGGGTTTTGTACCTTAACCATTAATCTCTCCGCCTATTATTGTCTATTTATTATTTTAAAAATCAATCTTAATTGGTATATTCTTCACTTCTTCTAACATGATAAATAAAGCCATTTATACATTTGCCTCTATTTTCCTTTTAATTAATAGCGTTTTTGCTCATGATTTGTCTTTTAAACACGAACATGGAAAATGGTCTTTAAAAAAAGTTAATGGCACAGCTTGCTCCATTTTTCAAATCCCCGTTACAGAAAAAGGAGACTACACTCAAAGAGGAGCCGTTCTATTTTACGTCTTTAAAGAAGGAAGCGCGGAGTATGTGCGAATTGATGCCGGTTATCCTTATGATCCCAACAAATACGTCAAGGTAACAATTGATGGAAATAACTTTCAATTCTTTGGAGAAAATGACAGTGCTTGGTCTATGAAAGACGATCGTCTTATTATAGACGCCATGAAGGCAGGAAAAGGTATGACCGTAGTAGGTTACTCCCAAAGAGGAACAGAGACAACGGATACATACACACTTATTGGTTTTACGAGTGCATATAATTCGATGCAAAAAGATTGTTAAATTAAATGAAATCAAAAATTGTTTTAGCCTATTCAGGCGGATTAGATACCAGCGTTATTTTAAAATGGCTACAAACAGAATATAACGCTGACGTCATTGCTTATGCAGCAGATTTAGGTCAAGGCGCCGAACTAGAGGAAGCAAAAATTAAAGCAAAAAAATTAGGTGCTAAGAAAATTTATATCGAAAACCTAAAAGAAGAATTTGTGAAAGATTATGTATTTCCCATGTTTCGCTGTAATACAATTTATGAAGGTGAATATCTTTTAGGCACCTCTATTGCACGGCCTCTAATTGCAAAAAGACAAATTGAGATTGCTAAAAAAGAAAAAGCTAATGCTGTATCCCATGGGGCTACAGGAAAAGGTAATGATCAAGTTCGTTTTGAATTTTCTTATTATGCCTTGGAGCCTAAGATTAAAGTCATTGCTCCTTGGAGAGAATGGGACCTATCTTCCCGAACCAAACTTTTAGAGTTTGCTGCCAAAAATAAAATACCCATTATGAAGCACAACAGAACAGAGTCCCCTTATAGTGTTGACGCCAATGTGCTTCATCGTTCCGCAGAAGGAAAAATTTTAGAGGACCCGTGGAAAAGGCCCCCTGAAAATGTTTTTGGAATTTCTAAAAGCCCACAAAATGCTCCAAATAAAGAAACTGTGATTACTGTTCAATTTAAAAATGGAGATCCAATTGCAATTAATGGAAAAAAATTATCTCCGTTTAATCTTTTAGAAAAGCTCAATAAATTAGGCGCTGCCAATGGTATTGGTCGAGTTGACATTGTTGAAAATCGATATGTTGGAATTAAATCAAGAGGTGTTTATGAAACACCAGGCGGTACTATCTTGTTAAAAGCGCACCGCGCAATGGAAAGTATTACTTTAGACAGAGAAGAAGTGTTCACCAAAGATGAGCTAATGCCGAAATATGCAAGATTAGTTTACAACGGTTATTGGTTTGCTCCAGAGCGTCTTATGATGCAAAAAGCTATTGATGAGACACAAAAAAGAGTTAACGGCGAAGTCAAACTTGTGCTTTATAAAGGCAACGTGATTGTGATTGGAAGAAAATCACCTAATAGTCTTTATGATGAGGATCTAGCAACTTTTGAGTCATCTAATTATGATCAAAGAGATGCTGAAGGTTTCATCAAACTTAATGCTCTTCGCTTAAAAAAAAATAAACTTAAATTTTAATAGATCTATTTAAAGATTAATAAATTTTTCCTTATATTGATCCTGTGATTTAGAGTCGACTGTTCCCCGAGGATCGTTTAAGCCAGAATGTCGGTAAGCAGATGTAACGGTATTTCTGAGTAAGCAGGCTATTGTCATTGGGCCTACACCACCTGGAACAGGTGTAATTTTTGAAGCTTTTGTTGAGGCGCTTTCAAAATCTACATCGCCAACTATTTTGCTACCTTCCGAGCCATCCTCTTTTGTGAATGGTACACGATTAATTCCAACATCAATTACTACTGCCCCCTCTTTTAACCAGTCACCATTTACCATTTCTGGGCGACCTGCTGCAACGACTACAATATCAGCTTGAGAGCAAATAGATTCTACCTCTTTAGTTTTTGAATGGACAACAGTCACAGTACAAGACTCTTCAATTAAAAGTTGAGCCATGGGTTTGCCGACAATATTTGATCTTCCAACGACAACTGCGTTCTTTCCTCTTAAATCTTCCACATGATCTTTTAATAAAAGTAGAGAACCTAGAGGAGTGCAAGGTATAAAGGCTTTAGCAAGTAAATCGCCGCCAATTGAGAGTCTTCCGGCATTAATTGCATGAAAACCGTCAACATCTTTTTCAACCGCGATGGCATCAATAACACTTCTTTCATCAATTTGTTTTGGAAGAGGTAATTGAACTAGAATGCCGTGAATTTCAGTATCTTCATTCAACATTTTGATGAGCTTTAGAAGAGTTTCTTGGTCTGTATCATCTTCTAATTTGTAATCTTTTGTTTTGATATTGCATTCAGCGGCCATTTTAGTTTTGGCGCCCACATAAACTTTACTTGCTGGATTTTCACCAACTAACACAACTGCTAAACATGGGTCAACCTGTTTATTAGCTATTAGATAATCTGCATCTTCTTTGACTTGCGTTCTAATTTTGGCTGCGAATGCTTTGCCATCAATATTTGTTGCCATCTAGTTCTCCCTCTATCCCCTCGGCCAATACTCAATGAGTAAGTCTTTAAATAAATAAATAATTAGTATCAATAACACAGGAGAGATATCGATGCCACCAAAGTTCGGCAGGTATCTTCTAATGTAATTTAAAGGGGGATCAGTAAGTTTTTGAAAACTTTCATAGACTCTCCAAAGAAAAACATTTTGGCTATTGAGAATGTTAAAATGAAAAAGCCACGACACCACAATATAGAAAAATATAATGATGGTATAAAAATCAAGTAGCCTTACTAAAAATAATAGTAACGAATTCACGAACTTAAGTTATAAAAATTTGCTAATGGCGTCTATTAAATAAGAAATTACGACATCGCTCTGACTGGGGATTTGTAAAAACTGTGTCAGGATGTCCTTCCTCTTCAATTAAACCATCGTGCAAGAAAATAACTTTGTTGCTTACTTTTCTGGCAAACTCCATTTCATGAGTTACTAC
>JAXOVD010000037.1:0-8395 GCA_036937365.1 Alphaproteobacteria bacterium | reverse complement strand
ATATATCGTTAACCTATGGCAGCAACAGAACAAACAATTAAACAAGTCAATTCGCTTGGGAATAGTGAATATAAATATGGCTTTTCAACCGAACTTGATGAAATTAAGGCTCCAAAAGGTTTAAGCGAAGAAACTGTAAGATTTATCTCTGCTCAAAAAAATGAACCAGATTGGATGTTAGAGTGGAGACTTAATGCCTTTAAAATATTTAACAAACTCCCAAAGCCTAATTGGGCTAAATTGAATATCCCAGATATTGATTATCAAGATTATTATTATTTTTCTTCTCCAAAAAGCTTGAAGGATAAACCTAAGTCATTAGATGAAATAGACCCTGAAATTCTTAAAACATATGAAAAACTAGGTATCCCTCTTAAAGAACAAGAAATATTATCAGGTGTGGCGGTAGACGCTGTTTTTGACTCTGTCTCAGTAGCAACGACTTATAAAAAGCAACTCAACGACCTTGGTATTATTTTCTGCTCTATTTCCGAGGCTATTCAAGAACATCCTGAACTTGTAAAAAAATATATTGGAAGCGTCATACCGGTCAGTGATCATTCATTTGCTGCCCTTAATTCTGCAGTATTCACTGACGGCTCATTTGTTTACATTCCAGAAGGAGTTCGATGTCCGGTCGAGTTGTCTACTTATTTTAGAATTAATGCGATTAACACTGGTCAGTTTGAGAGAACTTTAATTATTGCTGATAAAAATAGTTATGTTAGTTATCTCGAGGGTTGTACAGCTCCAATGAGAGATGAAAATCAACTTCATGCTGCAAATGTCGAGCTAGTTGCATTGGATAATGCTGAAATAAAATATTCAACGGTCCAAAACTGGTATCCAGGTGACAGCGAAGGTAAAGGCGGTATTTATAATTTTGTTACTAAACGCGGTGTGTGTAGAGGACATAGTTCCAAAATCTCTTGGACTCAAGTAGAGACGGGATCTGCAATAACTTGGAAATATCCAAGCTGTATCTTACAAGGAGATAATTCAAAAGGAGAGTTTTACTCCGTCGCTATTACTAATAATAAACAACAAGCAGACACAGGCACTAAAATGATCCATATTGGAAAAAATACTTCTTCTAAAATTATTTCTAAAGGTATTTCTGCGGGCAGAGCTCAAAATACTTACAGAGGATTAGTGAGCATAAATTCACGCGCTTCTAATTCAAGAAACTTCACTCAATGTGACTCTCTTCTTATTGGAAATGAATGTGGTGCCCACACTGTTCCTTATATTGAGTCAAGTAATGCTGACTCTACAATTGAACATGAGGCAACAACTTCCAAAATTAATGAAGATCAACTTTTTTATTGTATGCAAAGAGGTCTGAATAGTGAAGATGCTGTTGGATTAATTGTAAATGGATTTTGTAAAGAAGTTTTACAACATCTCCCCATGGAGTTTGCAGTTGAAGCACAAAAATTAGTAGCAATAAGTTTAGAAGGAAGTGTTGGATAATGTTAAAAATAGATAATCTTCATGTTTCCATTGAAGGAAAAAAAATTATTAAAGGTTTAAGTCTTACTATTAACAAAGGTGAAGTGCATGCCTTAATGGGACCCAATGGTTCAGGAAAAAGTACTTTATCATATGTATTATCTGGCAAAGAAGGGTATGAAATTGATGAAGGTACGATCGAATATAATGGAAAAAATCTATTAGACTTGGATGTAGATGAAAGAGCTAATTCAGGTTTATTTTTAGCTTTTCAATATCCGATGGAGATACCCGGAGTTCAAACTTCATTTTTCCTAAAAACAGCTATTAATTCTAAAAGAAAATTTCTTGGTTTACCTGAAGTTGATGCCCTCGAATTTGCTAAATTAATTAGATCTCATGCTGAGGATTTAGGTATCAGTTCTGAAATGTTAAAACGTGATTTAAATGTGAATTATTCTGGTGGGGAAAAGAAAAAACAAGAAATTTTACAAATGTCTATTTTAAAACCGGATATGGCTATTTTAGATGAAACTGACTCTGGTTTAGATATTGATGCTCTACGCATTGTGTCAGAAGGTGTTAATAAATTAAGAAGTGAAAAAAATTCTTTTTTAGTAATTACCCATTACCAAAGACTTTTAAACTATATTAAACCTGACTTCGTTCATATTATAGCTGATGGAAGAATTGTTAAATCGGGAGACTTTTCATTAGCATTAGAATTGGAAGAAAAGGGTTATGAAGACTTATCAAAAATAGCCTCATGAGCACTGCCGTCAAATTAGATACTTCTAATAATATATCAAATCAGGATAAAAAAGTTTTATTAAATAATCCTTTTGAAAATTTTAAAATTGAGAATTATAAATATGCTCAATTACACAAAAATATTACCTCTGATGTAAGTTTGGAACATCATGAAATTGATCTATCTTCAATTAGCTCAGTAAAAAAATTAAAATTAACTGATACTTTTGATATTGATTTACTTAGTGATTTAAATAAATGGAATTATAATAATACAGATAGCTTTTTCAGAGTTAATTCCATCTCAGAAAGATCTTCTATTAAAATTGATTTAGATTTTTTTGAAGAAGAGGTCCTTTATTTAGATCTTTCGTTATTTAAAGAAAATATCCAACTTAATAAAGTCAATGAGTTACAAAAAACTCTTATTATAAATAACAGTAATTTTTCTGACCATATTCCAAGATCAATCATTTTGAATTTATCTGAAAATTCTAATTTAAATATAATTCATTATTGCATTTCGAACTCTAAATCATTTCTATATTTTGAAATCAACCAACAGAATAATTCAAAATTAAAATTTATAACTTTTCAATCTAATAATATTCATACTAGAAATGAGTTTTTTTCTTCTTTAGAGGAAAATTGCTCCTTAGATTTATATGGATTGAATATCCATAATCATGGTGTCAATGATAATTATTCATTTATCCAACATATGAAACCATCATCACAAAGTAGAGAAGTTTTCAAATCAATTGTCGATAATGGTGCGGTTACAAATTTTCAAGGAAAAATTTATGTAGACTCTGTTGCTCAAAAGACCGATGGGTATCAAATGAGTCGATCGTTAATTCTTGATAATGACTCAAAAGCTAATAATAAACCTGAATTAGAGATATATGCCGATGATGTAAAATGTAGCCATGGTTCCACTGTATCAAAATTGAATCAAGATCAAGTCTATTACTTTAAATCGAGGGGCATTGATGAAGAACAAGCCCTTAAGATTTTGCAAAAAGCTTTTTTAGTCGAGACACTTGAGGCTATTGAAAACAGTCAAATCAAAGAATACTCTTATAATCTTCTTGAAATGAGATTATGAGCTTCAAATCAGACTTCCCCATACTTAAAAATACAATTCGTGATTATCCTATCACTTATTTGGATTCAGCCGCCAGTACACAAAAACCCCAAGCGGTAATAAGTTCAATCACTGAATTTTACCAAAACTCATATGAAAATGTTCATAGAGGAATGAATACACTGAGCATTAAGGCTACAGATACCTTTGAAAGAGCAAGAGAAAATGTTCGATCATTTATTAATGCCAACTCAATTAATGAAGTAATTTTTACAGCAGGCGCAACTGACTCAATGAACAAAATTGCCCAATGCCTTCCACAACTTCTTAACAAAGGTGATAAAATTGTAATAACCGAACTTGAGCATCACTCAAATTATTTGCCATGGCTTCAAATCGCTAAAAAATTTCAATTTGAAATTGAAATAGTTGGTGTGAATGAAAATGGTAACATAAGTGAACAGGATATTATTAATGCCTGTGATGAATCAACAAAATTTATAGCCCTCACACATATGTCCAATGTTACAGGGCAAATTATTGACATAAAAAGTATTAAAGAAAACATATCAAAAGATATTTTAATTGCGGTTGATGGTTGTCAGTCGATTGCTCATATGAATATTGATGTTCAAGATTTAGACTGTGATTTTTATTCTTTTTCATCTCATAAATTATATGGACCATCCGGTATTGGTGTGATGTTTGGAAAAGAAGCATTGCTAGAAACGCTTGAACCTCCTAGTTTAGGTGGAGGGATGATCAATAATGTATCTCTTGATGGTTTTACCTATGCTATGCTTCCAAATAAGTTTGAAGCAGGTACTCCTCCTATAGAGGCGGTTGCAGGAATGAATGCTGCTATTGAATATCTAAATCATTTGAATTTCTCAGATTGCTTTGAGGAAGAAAAAAAACTTCGATTAACGCTAATTGACCATTTTAAAACCATGGATGAAATAGAATTTTATGGTTTTCATAAAGATATCGATGCGAGCTCAATTGTATCTTTTAATGTTAAAGATAAAAATTATAATGATATTTCAACCTTTTTAGACCAGTTTGGCATTATGATTAGGGGTGGCCATCATTGTTGTCAGCCATTTATGAAAAAATTAAAAATTCCGGGTTCTTGCCGTGTATCTTTTGGGATTTATAACGATTTAAATGATATAGACTTATTTATTGATGCTTTATCAAAAACGATCAAACTTTTACAATAATGGATGATAAAACTTTATCTGACTTTATGCCCAAAACGAATAGTAAGGGCGAAATTATTTATGGTGAATTCTCTTCCCAGTCAGCAGTTAAAATAACCACTAATGAGATTATTAAAAGACTTTTAACAATTAAAGACCCAGAACTTGGTATTAATATTTATGACCTTGGGTTAATTTATGATATCCAAATTGATCAAAGTAATAATATTAAAATTACAATGACTTTAACTACTGTAAATTGCCCTGTTGCTGACTCCTTTCCATTGGATATTGCCAAAAATATTACTTCCATGGAAAATACCGGCCAAGTTAAAGTGAAACTTACCTTTGATCCACCTTGGAATAAAGATATGATGAGTGACGACGCAAGATTAGCTCTGGGATACTAATGACCGCTCCTTTATTTAAATTATCAAGTTCTGCTGAAAATCAAGTAGATCACCTTCTTGGCAATAACCCAAATGCCAAAGGTTTAAAAATTGGCCTTAACACTAAAGGTTGTGCTGGTTTAAGTTACACTTTGGAGTATGCCAATGATGAAAATATCAAGGGTTGTGAATTGGTTAATGATTATAAGTTCCCTCTTTATATTGAAAATAACGCAATCATGTTTGTTATAGGAACTGAAATGGATTTTGTTAAAGAAGAATTTGGCGAAAGATTTGTTTTTAATAACCCTAATCAGACTAGTGAGTGTGGTTGTGGTGAAAGCTTTCACGTCTAATCCCTAAAAACGAATGGCAGTTATCTTTGGAATTCTTTCGGCACTAAGTTTTGGTATTGGTGATTTTTTAGCTCGATTTTCCTCCCAAGAAATAGGTCATCGTAACTCCTTATTTTGGATGCTCGTTATTGGCGTCGCTTTCTATTATACGATTTTTGCAATCTTTGGAGATGGATTTTATCCAAATTTAATAGGTTTAAGTAATAGTTTTCTTGCAGGAGTATTAATTATGTTTGGTCTCCTCTGTTTATATAGGGGGCTGCAAATGGGACCTGTATCAGTAGTAGCTCCTATTGTAGCAATTAATCCTTTTTTTGTTTTTTTAATTCGATATTTGCTTGGAAGTGAACCAACATTAATTCAATGGATAGCTACTCTTATTATTATTTCAGGTGCAATTTTAGTTTCATTTAGTGCTGAAAGTCATCAAGAGCATCTAGGTTTAACAAAAAAACAGATTAAAGAATCTGTAATTGTCGCATTTATGTCTAGCGTTATGTTGGCATTGGGTTTAGTTTTTTCTCAAGAGGTTTCTAATACAATTGACCCTCTTGAGGGAGTTTTCTATATAAGGTTTTTTAGTTTATTAAGTATAGCTACCCTAATTTTTTTTATTCGTTCAAAAATTACACTAACAAAAAAATCAATTCCGATACTATTATTTCAAGGTGTTTTGGAATCATCGGGTAATTTTTTTATTGTTTATGCCTATACCTTTGACAAAGTTAGTATAGCAGTGGTGATATCATCTGCTTTTGGATTGGTTACTGTTATTTTAGCAAAATTTATTTTGAAAGAATTGATATCTAAGATCCAAGGTATCGGAATATTTTTAACTTTTATAGGCGTTGTAGGTCTTTCTATCTAACTATTTTTTGCAGTCTTTTTTTATCAAAACGATAAGAATTCATCGCAATTGCAGCACAAATAATAACACCACCTATAATGGTATTAATACTAGGCACCTCATTAATTCCAAGAATAGGTAGCCAAGCCCAGAAAATTCCTCCAACAACTTCAAGCAAAGATAACATTGTTAATTCACCCGATAAAAGTTTTTTGGATCCGATACTAAATAAAATCAAACCACAAGCTACAAGCGACCCATGAGTCATGCTTAGATAAACATTTTTTATTGGAATATAAAAATCTTGATTATTGATAATCATTAAAATTGCAGAGAAAAAAGCGCAAAAAATTCCACCATAAATCAAAATGTAAAATTTTTTAATGTCACTTTTGCTTCTAAGCGCAACAGAAAATGCTGCAAACCCCAAACTAGATACAAAGCCCATTATCAAACCAAAAAATGATCCACTAAAAGCACTCGCATAAATCATCACTAAAGTTCCTATAAAGGCAATAATCATGCTTACAAAATTTTGTTTAGATATTTTTTCTTTTAAGAAAATAAATGCAATGAGAGAAGCTAAAAAAGGCATAAGCGCTAACATGAATAATGTTACCGCTGCAGTAGTATAACTAATTGAATAAATAAAGCCTAAAAAAGCTGTCGTTAATGACATACCGCCAATAATAGAAACACCATCAATTTGTAAAAGTTTTTTTATAAAATTTAATCCCTCGTTAAAGAAAAGATAAAATGCAATTATAGTAGCCACAGTCATGCCTCTAATTACCAAGTAGGGAAGTTGATAAAGTTGGGGGTCTGTCATATTTTTGACAACTAAAGGGCCAAAACTCCAGACTAGGCCGCTAATCAATACAATGATTACAGCTCTTAGATGATCATCCATTTCCGGATAAACTTAATTTAAATTATAAAAAAAAAGTAGTTAATTATTAAAAAATTCTGCTAATTCTTTGACAGAATTGAAGCTTTGATTATCACCTTTTTTACTTCTTAAGGTGAATGATGAAGACTCAATTTCTTTTTCCCCAACAACTAGAGAGTAAGGAATTTTTTTTGATACCGAGTTTCTAATCTTGTATCCAAGTTTATTGTCAGAGTCATCTATCAATGAACGAACGCCTAAGTCTTTTAATTCTTCATTAATTTTTTTACAATGGTCCACAAACTTTTCAGAAACCGGCAATATTGCTAGTTGTACTGGAGTTATAAATAAAGGAAGCCAACCATTGGTATTTTCGAGAATAATGGCAATAAACCTCTCTAATGAACCGACAACGGCTCGGTGTATCATGATAGGGACTTGATTTTTATCATCTTTATCTTTGTATTTGGCCCCAAGTCTATCAGGTAAATTAAAATCAATTTGGATAGTTCCACACTGCCATTCTCTTCCGAGGGAGTCTTCTAAAGTGAATTCAATCTTTGGACCATAAAAGGCTCCTTCGCCATCTAATATGTTAAAATCTTTTCCATTATCAGATAAAACTTTTTTTAATTGATTTTCAGCATTATCCCAATTTTCTTGAGAACCAATGCTTTTCTCTGGTCGAGTAGAAATATTGTATTTAATTTTTTCAAAACCAAATTTTTTATAAACCCTCTCAATTAATTGAGTTGTTTCATTGCAAACATCGTAAATTTGCTCAGCAGTACAAAAAATATGGGCATCATCTTGCGTAAATCCTCTTACTCGAAATAGTCCATTTAAGGCACCGGAGGGTTCGTATCGATGACATTTTCCAAATTCCGAATACCTCAGAGGGAGATCCTTATAAGTAATTAACTGTGAATTAAACAATACAATATGACAAGGGCAGTTCATGGGTTTTAGAGCAAATGTTTTATTATCTGTCTCTGAGGTAAACATATTTTCTTTGAAGTTATCCCAGTGACCTGACTTTATCCAAAGTTCGTTTGAGACAAGTTCAGGTGTTTTTACCTCGTAATAATTCAATTTTTTTTGTTCTGATCTAATGTACCTTTCGATATTTTGATAAAGCGTAAGTCCTTTATGTTTCCAAAAAACATTACCCGCTGATAGATCTGTAAGTAAGAAAAGGCCCATGTCAGTACCAAGTCTTCTATGATTTCTTTCTTTGGCTTCCTCTAAATTTTTTAAATATTTATTTAATTCTTTCTCGCTGTACCAGGCAGTTGCATAAACTCTTTGAAGCATCTTATTGGTGCTAATACCCCTCCAATAGGCACCAGATACATTGGTAATTTTTACATGCGCCTCATATTCTTTGGTACTTTTATGATGAGGACCTTTGCATAAATCAGTA
>JAXOVD010000036.1:0-8441 GCA_036937365.1 Alphaproteobacteria bacterium | reverse complement strand
ATAATGTATTTAGGTATAGATTTAGGAACTTCTTCAATGAAATGTTTAATTATAGGTGAAGATCAAGAACCTATAAAAACAGTTTCCAGCGAGGAAATTTCACTATCAAGTCCTCATCACGGATGGTCAGAGCAAGATCCTAAGCTTTGGATACAAGCTTTAGATCAATGCTTACTTAAATTAAATCAAGAGATTAATTTAAAACAAATCAAAGCTATCTCCTTTTCTGGACATATGCATGGCGCAACTTGTTTAGATAAAAACAATCAAGTTTTAATGCCTTGTATGATGTGGAATGACACCCGAAGTCATCAAGAATGCAAAGAAATAATGTCTAATAATTCAGTATTGGACATCTCTGGAAACATTGCTATGCCAGGATTTACAGCTCCCAAAGTATTATGGTTAAAACACAACGATCAAAAATTATTTGACCAAATTTATAAAGTTTTACTCCCTAAGGATTATCTTAGGTTTTATCTTACGGGAGAATATTTTAGTGATTTATCTGATGCAGCCGGAACATATTGGATAGATGTGGGACAAAGAAAATGGTCTCAAGTTTTATTAGATTCCAGTTCCATGAGATTAGATCAAATGCCCAATTTGTGTGAGGGGACAGAACAAACCGGTATCTTGAAAAAAGAAGTAGCTGATCAATACGGCTTTGATACTAAATGCAAAGTTTATGGGGGAGCTGGGGATAATGCTGCAGCGGCTGTTGGGCTTGGATTGTTTGAAGAGGGTGATGCTTCCCTTTCTTTAGGGACATCAGGAGTAATTTTTGGTTCAACAAAAAATTTTTTAAAAAATTATGATGATGCCATACATTCCTTTTGTCACTGTTTGCCCAATACATGGCATTTAATGTCTGTGATGCTTTCTTGCACTTCAAATATTAATTGGTTTAAAGATACTTTTGATTCAACCATTGAAGAAATTACAAAAGATTTATCTCAATATTTAAATTCAAAAGATAAAATTATTAATGCTCCATATTTTTTACCTTACCTAACTGGTGAACGAACTCCCATTAATGATCCTCATGTCAGAGCAAGCTTCCATCAGATGGGTATTGATAGTGATAGGGCGTCACTAATTTATGCACTCATAGAGGGAATATCTTTTGGACTAAATAATAATTATCAAGCACTATCTAAAACAGGAATAAAATTAGAAAATATCTTTGCAATAGGTGGGGGCTCAAAGAATGAATCTTGGCTTAAATTGCTCGCATCAATTTTAAATCGAAATTTATCTCTTACTGATGCCTCAGATGCGATGGCAGCTTTTGGTGCTGCTCGTATTGCATACATGGGATTTAATAATTTAAAACCTAATGAGGTGCTCACAACCCCCAAAGTCATCAAAATAATTGAGAAAGATCCTCAGCTTTATGAGATGCTCAATGAAAGATTTCAAATTTGGAAAAAGTTTTATATTAAAAATGAATAGTCAAAATTTATGAAAAATCTTGATTACAATGAATTGTTATCTATTTTGACTTATAATTTAGATCAAAATAATCTTAAAAATCGTTATTTTATTGCTCTTGCTGGACCTCCAGCCTCAGGAAAAAGCACAATATCTCAAAAACTAAATGAAGATTTTAATACTAAGGGTTTCCCCTCGGAAATTTTTCAAATGGATGGTTTTCATTTTGATGATGCAATTTTAAATTCTAGAAATCTTCTTCCTCGTAAAGGTTCTCCAGAAACATTTGACGTCATGGGGTTAAAAAATTTTCTTATCAGATTAGCGAACGAACCAGAGGTCGTTGTCCCAGTCTTTGACCGAAGATTAGAGTTATCAAGATCTTCGGCTGTAACAATCACTGAAGATAAAAAAATAATTATCGTTGAAGGGAATTATCTTTTATTAAATTCCCACCCATGGAGCACTCTCAATGACTATTTTAATTCAAGGATTATGATTCATTGTGAGGAATCGACTCTTGAAAAAAGATTAATTGAAAGATGGAAAGGTTTTGATTTAAATCAAGAACAAATAAATCAAAAAGTTTATAAAAATGATCTACCCAATGGAGTTAATGTAATTCAAAATAGTATTGAAGCAGATTATTATTTAGAAAATTAACTAGTTGACGGTTCTTTTGCGCCAGTCATAAATGCAACTGCATCCGACATCTCATACTTCTTCGGATCAATAACACAAAGTCTTGTGCCTAAGCGATGAACATGAATTCTATCAGCGACTTCAAAGACATGAGGCATATTATGGGAGATTGAAATAATAGGTATTCCTCTTGATCTTACTTCTCCAATTAATTCTAAAACCCTTCTACTTTCCTTAACGCCTAGAGCAGCTGTCGATTCATCCATAATAACTAGTTTAGTTCCAAAAGAGGTAGCTCTTGCAACAGCTACACCTTGCCTTTGGCCACCTGATTTAAAAATTAGCACTGCTCCAATTTTAGGTAGTGTCTATGGGGAAGAGAAAACTCATGGAGCTCTTGATGGAAGGACGCCTGCCAGCCCTTTAACATATGGTCGTATTTCTACAGATGACAATTTGGGAAAAATAAAATGTTATTTTGGTGAAGGGGATTTGACAGATGATCCTTTAAATACCTTCGGAACTAGAGCGGTCGCTAAAGTCCCCAACTTGCAAGAATTAATGAGATATGTTTGTAATAATTGATATGAACATCATGTGGTTATGAACGCCTCTAAAACTAAAGACATATTATATGAGTCTTGTAGCAATTATTTGGGGTGGGACGTTAAAATACACAGTTGAATAAATTACTGTTAAATAAATCTCTATTAGTAATGACATTAATAATTATGACAATTTATCATAGGTAATTTTAAGATAGTAATTGGCTCATCGTTAATTTTTAACTATTATAACTAAGTTATTTAACAAGGAGGAATTTATGAAAAAAATAATTCTTACAATTTTGGTATCATTCCTATCTTTATCAGCATTTGCTGAGAGATATGTAATGGTAACTCACGGTGAGGGTAAAGACCCTTTCTGGCCTGTTGTACAAAAAGGTGGTGAAGATGCTGCTAGACACGTAGGTGCAGATTTTGAATATATCTTCAACCCATCAGGTGATATGGGCGATATGGCTAAGTCAATTGCTGCTGCTGCAGCTACTCAGCCTGATGGAATGGTAGTTTCACTTCCAGATCCTGAAGCGCTAGGCCAAGCTATTAAAGATGCGGTTGCTGCTGGTATTCCGGTTGTAACAATGAACTCAGGTCTTGAGTCTTCAGCTTCTTTAGGAGCACTAATGCACGTTGGTCAGCCTGAATTCTTAGCTGGTCAGTCAGCTGGTGCTAGAGCTAAAGCAGAAGGTGCTACTAAAGCTCTATGTATGATTCAAGAAGCTTACAACACTGCTCTAACAGATAGATGTGGCGGTTATGCTGAAGCTATTCCTACTACTTTAGTAGATAGTTCTAATGACCCAGCAACTATCCCAACAAGAGCTGCTGCTGGTTTACAAGCTAACCCAGATGTTGACGCTGTATTATCTGTTGGACCACACGTTTGTGTTGGTGTTCAACAAGCTATTGACGAGTTAGGTATGTCTGTACACCACTCTTGCTTTGACTTAAGCCCACCAGTGATGGACTTAATCAACGAGGGTAAAGTTGCTTTTACAATTGATCAGCAACAGCGTTTACAGGGTTATATGCCTATCATCGTGATGCACTTATACAACAATGGCGCAGGTCTATTACCAGGTGCTAACATTCCTTCAGGTCCAGGATTTGTTGATAAGTCAAATGCATCTTCAGTGGCTGCTCTAGCAGGTATTGATAGATAGTATTAATCTATAAATCTTAAAAGTGGGTAGTTAATCTACCCACTTTTTAATAAATAATTAAAATTACTTTTATATTTATTACTAAAATTTATTAAAAATTATGTCCGTATCTTCCACACCACAAAGACAAGAGTCAGATAGACACCAGAAAAAAACCTGGCTTACATTATTATTGTCAAGGCCTGAAGTTGGCCCCATTGGCGTTATGCTTTTGCTCTTTGGTATGCTTGGGTATTTCTCCATTCCTGCAGGGGAAATGTCTTGGAATCCATTTACTGGAGAAGGTTTTAATTCTCTTGGTATTAGAAACTTCCTTCGCGTTATTTCTCAATTAGGAATAATTGCCATTGGTGCGGGAATGCTGATTATTGCTGGAGAGTTTGACCTTTCTATTGGCTCGATGATTGGTTTTGCAGGAGCTTGCATGGCGATGATTTTGAGATGGGGTTTTTCTTTTATTATTCCTTATTTCTCTTTTGAAGGTGGATTTCATATTGAATTTTATACATTATTTCACTTATCTGACGTCTCTCCCATCCTTGCGATTTTCATTACTTTAATTTTCACTCTTTTCTTTGGATGGATACAAGGAACCATTGTTGTTAAATCTGGACTACCTTCTTTTATCGTTACCTTAGGAGGACTATTCTTCCTCAGAGGTTTGACAGAAGTATCTCTTCGTTCGTTTAATCACCGACCAGATCAGGCAAAAGGGGCGACAACCGTCACTGAAATACCTGACATTAAGAATATCGTGAATGTTCCTGGCCATGGTGAGATGGTTAGAGAAAAAGCTAAAGCATTACCGGAAGCAGATCTTGTATCTATGGCACAATCTTTACCTGCTGATACAGTTGCAAAAATTACCGAGAGATTAGAATACACTTATCAAAGAGTTGCAGATGCCAAAACTCAAATTCTAGTGGATAAAGGAACCAAGCCATTACAAGAAGCTTTAGCGAATGCCCAAGCCTCTGGAAATGACTACATGGTAGGTATGATCCAAGAAAAAATTGCTAATTTTCAAATTGAGCCATTAGTCCCACAAACTGTTACAGATGTGGATATTGCCCGAGTTTATATTGACTCTTTATACTCTGCACGACCAGTGGCCAATTTCTTTGGGGGAGATATTTTAGAACCCTTATTTGACTGGCTTTATTTCCCAGTTGATTGGAATACGAATAATTTTGGAAATCAATTTGCTCCAGGACTTTATTCTTGTGTAATGATTTGGCTTATTATTGCAATTGTTTGCTATATCGTTTTAAGTCGAACACAAGCAGGTAACTGGATTTATTCAACTGGTGGAAATTTAAATGCTGCCAAAGCGAATGGTGTACCAACTGATAAAGTTAAGGTAGCTCTATTTATGTTCTCTGCATTTTGTGCAACTATTTTTGCCACTTGCCAAGTATTTGAAGTCAACACGGCAGATGCTGCTAAGGGAAATCTAAAAGAATTAGAGGCCATTGCAGCCGCTGTTATTGGAGGCGTTGTGCTGACGGGTGGTTTTGGAACAATACTAGGCATATGTGTAGGTGCATTTATTTTTGGAATAGCCAAAGAAGCATTCTTTTATATTCCAGGCATTGATGGATCCTTCTACCGTGTATTCCTAGGCTTAGTGATTATCGCCTCAGCCTTAACAAATGAAAATATTCGAAAACGCATAATAGGTAGTATTTAAAAATGACTGATGCTAAAACACCTTTTATAGAAATTACTGATTTAGTAAAAAAGTTTGGTACTTTTACGGCTTTAAACGGCGTTTCTCTTAATGTGCTACCTGGCGAAGTCCACGCTTTACTTGGGGACAATGGAGCAGGTAAATCTACTTTAATTAAAGTCCTATCTGGAGTTCATCAACCCACATCAGGAACTATCAAAGTTGCGGGTAATGAGGTCAAGTTTGAGTCTCCTCGAGAAGCTACATCCGCCGGTATTGGAACTGTTTATCAAGACTTAGCCCTTAATGCTTTAACTTCAGTTACTAGAAACTTCTTCTTAGGAAATGAATTAAAAAAAGGTCCAGGACCTTTAGGTATATTAGATTTCAAAGCTATGGATAAAATTACCATTGAAGAAATGGGTAAGATTGGAATTAATATATCTGATCCCACTCAGTTGGTAGGTACAATGTCTGGTGGTCAAAGACAAACTTTAGCGATCGCAAGGGCAATTTATTTTGGGGCAAAAGTTCTTATTCTCGATGAGCCTACCTCAGCACTTGGTCAAAAGCAGCAAATGGAAGTTTTAAAAACAATTAAAAAAGTTCAACAATTAGGAAATATAGCAATTATTTTAATTACCCATAATGAAATTCACGCAAGATTAATTGCTGATCGATTTACTTTTTTAAGTCTTGGTGAAGTCATTGGAGCGGGCGAGTCCTCAGAATTAGGCGGGGCAGATATCAAGCGTTTAATGGCAGGTGGTGCTGAAATCGGCGATCTAGCTAAAGAACTCGAAGCTGTTTAAGTTTTAATAAGAACTAGGATTGGTGTCTTTGGAAGAAACGTCGTGTTCTTGATTTGTTAATTCCTTGAACTTTTTAACATGCCCCCCTGCAGCGCCAGCAAGCAGTCTGACATCATTTGTAATTGTCACTAAATCAAATCCCCATTCAGTAGCTTGAGCGGCATATTCGGGTGTACCACAATGTAAACATGCAACTTTTCCATGTTTATGAGCTACGCTAAGTATTTTTTTTTTCGCTTCAATCATTTCTGGTTCTTTTCGATCAAAACCAGGAACTAATTTACCTTGATTTAATCCGATGGTTAAATCAGCAGTTCCAATATATAAACCATCAAGTCCTGGGGTGGAGGCAATATCCTCTAAATTATCAAAAGCTTCTTGTGTCTCAATCATAGCTAAACAAAAAGTATTTTCATTTGCTTCATAAAAGTAATTTGAACTTACTGAAAAATTAGCCCGCGTCGGACCAAAACTTCGAATTCCTATAGGCGGGTATTTACAATCTTGAACTAATTGTTCAGCTTGTTTTCGATTATTGATCATTGGACAAATAATCCCCAAGGCTCCGGCATCCATGACTTTAGAAATCACAGCATGATCAAGTCCTGAGACTCTACAAATAGGTGTGACGCCACTATGACGTATTGCTTGAATCATCGTGAGCAAATCATTAAATCCAATCATGCCGTGTTGGTAGTCTATTGTTAACGCGTCATATCCTTGTTCTGACATAATTTCAGCAGTAAAGGAATTTGGTATAGATAAAAAGGCATTCAGCACTATTTGTTTTTTTGCCCATTTGGATTTGACTAAATTTTTGATCATAAAGAGTTAAACTAATGAAAAATCGAATAATAACAATTTTTTATCAATCATAGATTGATAAATATTATTAATTAATATTTTCCATTTTCCCACTCGCGATAGATTTAAAAGCTGTTTCGGCTAAAACTAAAGCTTTACGACCATCTTCAAAATCTACGGCAGGAGGGGTTTTGTTTACAACAGATTCAACGAAGGCGCTTATTTCATTCATATAAGCCTCTTGATATCTCTCAATAAAAAAATTTAAATAGGGTTCTTTTTGTTCAACAAATTCTGCTGAATATCTCTTCACTTCATTCGCTTTGCGATTATCGCTAATAACCATTCCTTTAGAGCCGAATAACTCAACTCTTTGATCATATCCGTAGGAGGCAGAACGTGAATTAATTATGTTACATTGTTTTCCTGAAACTGTTTCCATAATAACCATTAGGGTATCGCTATCATTTAATTCAGTTTTAATTTTTGGCTCAACAAGTGCATTGGAAATAGCAAATAAGCGAACGGGCTCTTCACCCAACATGAATCTTGCTAAATCAAAATCATGAATAGTCATATCTCGAAATTGCCCTCCAGAGACTTTTAGATAATCCCAACTAGGAAGTCCTGGATCACGTGAAGTAATAATACATTGATGTAGATCTCCAATTTCACCATTCATGAGAGAATTTTTTGCAGCTAAATGTCCAGGATCAAAACGCCTATTAAATCCTAATTGGATAGGTACAGTATTATTTTTTAGTCTTTCCGCACATGCATTAACTTTATCAATATCTAAATCAATTGGCTTTTCACATAAAACAGGTTTATTTGCTGCAACAGATTTTTCAATGAATTCAATATGAGTGTCTGTTGGAGAGGCAATAAGAATTGCATCTATCTCCGCATTAGAAAAAATCTCACTATCATTAGTCACAGCAGATACACCTAAATCTGATGCAACTTTATTCGCAAATTCTTTATTGATATCATATACACAGGCAAGTGAGGTCATTTCATGCAGAGCAACATTTTTTGCGTGCATTTGACCAATTCTGCCACATCCAAGCACAGCGATATTAATTTTTTTCATAAATGATTTTATAAACTACTTACAGAAAAAAAAAATAAAGTTTTCACAAAAATATTTTTTTAAGTATGATCGTATTTTCAAAAAAAGGAATTTAACATGAAAGCTAAACTTGGTATCGCCCCTATCGCATGGTCTAATGACGACTTACCCGAACTAGGAGGGGAAACAACACTTGAAACTTGTTTGAGTGAATCAAAAATAGCAGGCTTTTCAGGAGTTGAAACAGGAGGAAAATTCCCTAAAAACTCAAAAGAACTCGGT
>JAXOVD010000035.1:0-8514 GCA_036937365.1 Alphaproteobacteria bacterium | reverse complement strand
AGACAAAAAATTGGTCTTGGGTAGGCAGTGGTTGCAATCGATTCATCCAATAGGTGAGCGTACACAATTGATGTTCGTTAGTATGAAAATTCCAACTCGACCAAGCCGCTCGATGGGGCGGCATCAAAGAAGGGTTTTGATGAAGCTGCGTGAGGTTAGGTTGAAATTGAAAAGTTGATAATAGCTTGATTTCTTCGGCCGTTTTGTCCATAAGCACTGGTAAAAACATCTTAGGAGAGCAAGCAAATATCAAATAATCAAAAGAAAGAGTTTCTTTTTGAGTTTGGATTTGAATTTGAGGGTTTCGATAAATGGATTTAATTTGGGAGGATAATTGCACTTGGAAATGGGAAGCTTTGATCAAGCATTGAATATAATTTTGAGAACCTCCCTGCACTGTTTTCCATTGAGGGCGATTGAGAAAATTAAAAAGTTTATGATTTTGAAAAAAACTGACAATACTGGATAAAGGCTGATCCAATGAATTTTGATCTGGGGTTGACCAAATACTCGAGATTAAGGGAATGAAGTGAAAATCAATAAATTCTTTGGAATAATTGTTTTTATCTAAATATTGTCGTAAAGAAATTTTTGGGTCAGCTTTTCCTTTTTGAAAGGTTTTGTAAAACTTGATGATGTCCTTGAGCATTTTATAAAATCTCTTATTGATCAAATTGCGGGGATCAGCAAACAAAGCTTTTAAACCCCCACCTCCATATTCAAATTGACTACTAGGATTGTAAAAACTAAAAGACATATCACTTTCTGCAATCGGGACCCTCAATTGATCAAATAATTTTGTAAGATTAGGATAAGTAAGTTCGTTATAAACAATAAAGCCTGTATCAATAGGAATTGCTTTACCTTGAGAGTCTCGCACTATACGCGTATTGGCATGGCCTCCGAGATAATCATTTTTCTCAAATACGGTCACATCGAATTCATTTTGCAAAAAATAGGCAGAAGACAGTCCTGCTATTCCTGATCCTATAATGGCTAATTTTTTTTTCATTCCCTTACTTAATTTGCTGGTAGGCCTCTAAGGCACGATTGCGAGAGTCTTTAAGATCTACGATCGGTGGATAATATAAATTTTGATCGATTAGAGATTTTAATTCTTGGTCTTGTAAATAAGGTTGAAAAATTGATGAGGGTTTTTGGAGAGATTGTAATTGAGGCAAATATTTCAAAATAAATTTAGCTTGGGGATCAAATCGCTCTGACTGCAAGATAGGATTAAAAACACGAAAGTAAGGAGAGGCGTCAGCCCCACAACCTGCAATCCATTGCCAACCAGCCGCATTACTCGCTTCGTCATAATCCAAAAGAGTTTCTTGAAAATATTGTTCACCTAAAGTCCAATTTAAAAGAAGATTTTTTACCAAAAAACTTCCTACAACCATTCGAAGGCGATTATGCATCCACCCTGTTTGATAAATTTGCTTCATAGCCGCATCGACTAAGGGAATGCCCGTTCTTGCATTTTTCCATAATTGAAAATCTTGAGAATTTTTTCTCCAAGGAAATTTTTGAAATTTTTCATTGAGAGGAATGGCTGATAAGTTTTTTGAATAGTAAAGAAGAGAATACGAGAATTCTCTCCATCCAATTTCTGATAAATAAGTTAAAACAGAAGAAGACATTTTTTTAGAATTTAAAATTTTTGAAACGATTGTTCTGGGGGAGATTTCGCCAAATCGTAAATGAGGGGAAAGTTTGGATGTACAGTCCAGATCTGGTCGATCCCGTGCTTCTTTATAAATAGTCAAATCCGTTTGAATATAATTTTCTGCTTTTTCTAATGCTGCCTTTTCTCCTGGAGTCCAGTATTGATCAAACTTTTGATACCAAGTTTTGTTAGGTAAAAAATTCCATGAAGTCTTTTCTTTGTGATCTAAAACTTTTAAATCTTTTAATTCACGAACTTTGTAATTTTTGGATTGATAAACTTCAAAAGCTTTTCTCCAATAAGGAGTAAATACTTTAAAATATTGACCTGCATTATTTTGCACTTCCCATGGTTCATTGAGTAAATGTCCATTGAATGTTTCGACCTCAATATTTTGATTTTGAAGAGCTTGCTTAATCTTCGTATCTCTTTGAATTGTTGAAGGGGAATAAAGTCGATTCCATAACACATGAGTAATTTTGTATTTTTTTATTAGCTCATCTAATATTTTATCAGCATTTCCTTTTTTAATAATTAATTGAGCTTTAAATTTTGAAGTGTAGGAAAATTCTAATTTTTTCAGAGACTCGTGAAGCCACCAATGGCCTGCCTCACCAATCGCTTTTGATTCAATATCGTCGTAAATATAAACAAATAAAGCTGGTTGTTTGCTTTTTTGAATTGTTAAAAGACATGGGTTGTCTTCTAGACGCAAATCACGACGAAGCCAGTATAGAGTTCTATGTTCGATATTAAGATTTTAGCAAAATTATTTGCTATGAGGAGGCATTTTCTTTTCAACAAACCAAACGTGCTGCTTTAAGACAGGGTCATATTTTCTTTGTCTTAATTTATCAGATACTTTCATTCCCTTAGTGGGCTTTCGAACGATATATTTGGTTCCTGTCTCTGGTTTTTCCTCAGGAATAAGTTGTTTTAGTTGATAGGTCGACTTTTTTGCCATTGGCGTAAAATAAACTAATTTCTCATTTGGTCAAGATTGTTTGTCAAAAAAACTTATAAAATACGCTTCCAATGTTCTCTTTTGTCCGCCAACGAGCGTCTCTTTTTTTCCGTTAATTGCTCATAACAATAAGGGCAAGTAAAGCCCTCTTCATAATGAGGAGACTGCTTTTCTTCTGGAGTTATAGGCATATTACAACCAAAACAAAGCTCATTGGAACCTGGTTGGAGTTTTTTATCAACAGAAACGCGGTAATCAAATACAAAACACTCTCCATCCCACTTGGAAGCTGGAGTCTCTTCGAAATATTTTAAGATACCCCCTTTAAGTTGGTAGGTATCAATCCCGTACTTTTGCATCAAAGGCCCTGCCTTCTCGCAACGAATACCTCCTGTGCAATAAATAGCTACTTTTTTATTTTGCAGCTCTGATTTCCGATCTTCTATATATTTTTTGAACTCTCGAAAAGTTTTGATATCCGGATTAGTTGCTTTTTGAAAATGACCTACTTTAAACTCATAGTCGTTTCGTGTATCGATGATCTCAACATCATCTTGATTGATAAATTCATCCCATTTTTTTGGATCAACGAATTGTCCTTGTTCAATTTCTTCAATACTTAAATCAAAATCTGAAGTGACAATTTCTTTTTTTATTTTTGTTTTAAATCGATTAAAGACTCTTTTTCCATCAAATTTAGATACTTTAATATTTAAGGGCTGAACTCCCAGTTCCTCCAAATAATCTTTTGTTTTTTTTTCCTCTAAAAAAGGAATGGCAATCGTGCCATTAAGCCCCTCAGGGCCAATTAAAATAGTTCCCTTAATTTCCATCGGTTGGAAAAATGTTTGTATATTTTTTTCAATCAATTCCAGATCATCTATTCTAAAAAAACTATAAAAAGCAATCACTGAAACGTTTTTCATAATAAAAATAAAATGTATTTTATAGAGATTTTACTTTGCGAGCAAAGTCATTTTCAAACTTAGATAACAATGGCATAAACTTTATCCAAGCATCCTTTAATGCTTCCACAAATTTTTCTGTGGCCTCTTCAGAATGACAAGGAGTTGGAGTAATACGAATGCGCTCTGTTCCTTTAGGAACTGTAGGATAATTAATGGGCTGAACATAGACTTGATGTTCATCGAGCAAATAATCGCTGATTTGCTTACATAATTTACTATCACCAATTAAAACAGGAATGATGTGCGATCCAGAGTCTAAAAAAGGAATTCCCGCTGCGCGCAATTGAGATTTAACATAATTTACATTTTCAAAAAATACTTCACGAACATCATTGTTTTTTTTGACTTGCTGGATGCTTTCTAGGCTACCGGCAGCTACTGCTGGGCACATTGATGTTGTAAAAATAAATCCTTTGGAGAAGCTTCTAACAAAATCAATAATCGTATTGGAAGACGCAATATAGCCTCCGGCCAATCCAAAAGCTTTAGCCAAAGTACCATTGATAATATCAATGTGTTCCGCTACACCTTTTTCTTCCGCTACGCCTGCAGCATTCGGGCCATATAAACCCACAGCATGAACTTCATCTAAGTAAATTAACGCGCCATTATCTTGAGCCACTTCAATAACATCTTCTAAAGGGGCGAAGTCTGCTTCCATGGAGTACACTGACTCTAAGACAATGATCTTAGGACGAGAAAATTCTACTCCCTTTAAAATATCCTTTAGGTGCTTAACATCATTATGACGGAAGATGGCTTTTTCTTTTTTACTTGCACGAATTCCTTCAATTAAGGATGCATGATTTAACTCGTCACTTAAAACTAAACAGTTATCAAAAGCAGAAATAATTGATTTAAGTGCGGACTCATTGGCACTGTAACCGGAGTTAAAGGCAAGCGCTCTTTCTTTTTGATGAAGAGCGGCAATTTCTTTTTCTAATTGAATATGAAAATTAGTGGTACCCGAAATATTTCTTGTTCCTCCACTTCCTGCACCTAGTTTTTCTGCTGCCTGTTTCATGGCATCAATTACAAAGGTGTTTTGACTCATTCCTAAATAGTCATTCGAACACCAAACATCAATTTCTTCGGTTGAACCATTATGGTGTCGTGTGGCTTTAGGAAACTGTCCAGCTTTACGCTCGATGTTATTAAAAATTCGATAATGTCCCTCTTCTTTAATTTTATCTATTTCAGATTGAAGAGTGCTAGAATAATTTGTTTTCCAGTTATGAGTTTTCACAATAATAAAATATGAAGCTTCCGTTCTAAAAGAAATAGAAAATTAGACGCATAAAGATCAAAAAATGGCGTTTCTATCTATTTGTTAACTAAAGGAATGACTTCTTTTCCAATTAATTCAATAGAATTAAGGAGTTTTTGATGAGTGATATCCGCTATATCCATTTGAAATTGGAATCGGGTAATACCGCCCAGTGCCTCACTATGTCTTAGTATTTTCTCTGCAACTTGCTCAGGGCTTCCTAAGACTATAGCTCCTAGAGGTCCTGTTTGTTGGTCAAATTGTTCTCGGGTTACCGGTCCCCAACCACGCTCTCGACCAATTTTAGTAAACATTTTGGCATAGCCTTCGTAATAGAGATCAATGGCCTCTTCCATGGTTTTTCCGACAAAACCTAAGGAGTGTAATCCGACTTGCATTTTTTCAGGAGGATGGCCTGCTTGCTTCCAAGCTTCTCGGTAAATATCCACCAAAGGTTTAAAGCGATGGGTGTTCCCTCCAATAATTGCCACCATTAATGGTAAACCCAAAACTCCCGCTCTAGCAAAAGATTGAGGAGTTCCTCCGACGCCCAACCATATGGGAAGTGGATCTTGGATGGGACGGGGGTAAATAGGTAAATTATTAATAGCGGGTCGAAATTTTCCTGACCAATTAACAAATTCATTTGCACGAATTTGCAGTAAAAGATCTAATTTCTCAATAAAGAGATCGTCATAATCTTTAAAATCAAAACCAAATAAAGGAAATGCCTCTGAGAATGAACCACGGCCTGCTACCATTTCAGCCCTTCCCTTAGAAATTAAATCCAGAGTAGATAAGCTTTGAAAAGTTCGAACGGGATCTGAAGCACTTAAAACGGTCACTGCACTAATCAACTTAATTTTTTCGGTTTTGGCCGCAGCTGCTGAGAGAATATTAAATGGAGAAGAGTCGAGAAACTCTTGTCGATGATGTTCTCCAATACCAAAAGTGTGCAATCCTACTTGATCCGCATATTGAATACGCTCAAGAAGTTCATTAATCGCGGCAGCGCCATCATGCTCTCCTTCTCGTAAACCAGCAAAACTATCTATTCCAATTTCCATATTTTTATCTAAAAGAGTTAAGTAAAGTACGTATACTCTATAATTTGGTTTAAATGAAAGAAATTAAAGTCTTATCTCGATCCAGCTTTCTTGCTCAAATTCAAACTTATTTGGCCATTAAAAAAATTAAAACTATTTTTAAAGGTTCCATCTCTATTCAATATACCGAGTCTGTTGGGGATACCGATACTTCATCAAAGTCATGGGAAAAACATGGTTTTGGTGTTTTTACAAATTCACTCAGTCGTCAACTTCATTTAAATAAGGCTGATTTAGTTGTTCACTCTTTTAAAGACCTACCTGTCAAACATTCAAAAAAATCTAAATTTATCTGTCTTAATCGAGACGATCCACGAGATGTTTTATTGGTCAAAAAAAAATCAATTCGCAAATCATCTCTGACAATCGCCACATCCTCACCTAGGAGAAAGTTTTACCTTCGTCATTTGATTGAGTTTTTGCCAAATAAAAAATTTAAATCGAATAGCATTCGTGGAAACATCACCACTCGATTAGAAAAAATAATTCTGTCAACCAAACATGATGGAGTTTTTATGGCAAAAGCTGCAATTGATCGTGTTTTTCAGTATGGACAGAAAATCAATAATCAAGAATTTCAAAAATTTAAAAAATATTTTGATCAGTTTGAATATATCATTCTCCCTTTATCCAATTTTCCAGCAGCTGCAGCACAAGGATGTATTGCGATAGAGTACTCAACTAACAATAAAAAATTAGATAAAATTTTACAATCAATCAATGACTCACAATCTTTTCAACAAGCTCAGGTAGAAAGAAAATTTTTATCGCGATGGGGTGGAGGCTGTGCTTTAGATATTGGTGTGACGGTTGAAAGTTTTTTTGATCAGCAAATTCTTTTTGCTCGGGGAAAAGATGAACATACCAAAAAGTATTTTCATGAACGAAAATATTTATCAAAACCTAAAACTAAAAAGGTAAAGAATATTTTCCCAGCTAATCTTAAAACCTATAAAATGTTTAATCGAGAACCCTTCCCTTTCAACAAAGACCTCTCTGATAAACATGTTCTCGCAACCAGAACAGAATATTTACCTAAATTTAAGATTTCTAAAGCTGGATTTTTGGGCACTGCTGGGGTTACGAGTTGGCGAAAATTCAATCAAACTGGAGTCAAGGTCAACTATAGTTTTGATGGTTTTGGGGAAAAATATCGACCGATTGAAAGCCATTATATCCAATCTAAATTAAAACCAATTAAACTGACTTATAAAAAAAATATGATATCTACTTCTTTCCAACCTCTTGCCCATTATCAATTAGTTCCCTCCTTGAATGAGCAGACCATTGACAATCTTTTTCTTGCGGAAAGTTTTTATTGGATGAGTTATTCAGCCTTTAAATTGGCTATTCAACTTCGCCCAGACATCTTAAATAAAAAGAATGCCTGCGGTCCTGGAAACACTTATTTAGAAATCTCTAGAATTATTCCTAAAGAACAATTAAATGTATATCTTAGCTATGAAGACTTTAAAAAATATGAACTAAAATGAAAACTTTTTTTCCAATTAGAAAAACAAATACAATCTCTAAACAAATGTTAATTCAACCCATGTTTGTTGATCAAAGGCTTAAATCACCTAAAAAAATTAAAGGCTTAGGAGAAAACTTTAGTTGGTCTCAAAATACTATTCTTCGTGCTGTAGAAAAAGATATAAAAAAAGGTATTCGAAATTTTCTTTTATTTATAGTCCCAAAAGAAAAACAAAAACTACCTGAAGATTTTAGTTTTCACTATGAAGTTATTCGATCCTTAAAAAATAATTTTAAAAATGATCTCACGTTGTTAATTGATACCTGCCTGTGTTCTATTACTCCCGATGGTCATTGTGGGATCTCTCATCAAAAAAAAATAAATTTACCTCAAACTCATTATGCCTTAGGTCTAGCTGCTAATACATATCTAGAAGCTGGTGCTGACATCATTGCCCCCAGCGATATGATGAAAAATACCACACAATATTTAAGAAAAGTATTTAGTGAGAATGAATTTAATTCTGCACAAATTATGAGTTATTCGACTAAGTTCAAAAGTGGTTTTTACGGCCCTTTTCGAGAGGCTGCTAATTCTACCCCAAAAGGATACGATCGATCTTCTTACCAACTCCCCGTAAGCGATCGCACAAAAGCCATTCAAAGCTCCATTATCAATGCGGCTCAAGGAGCTAATTATCTAATGGTAAAACCAGGGATGACTTCCATCGATTTAATTCAAGATATTAAAGCTGAAACGCTTCTTCCCACAGGCGCTTATCAAGTGAGTGGTGAATTTGCTAGTTTACAGTTATTAGACTCTCAAGGGTTAGGCAAATACCCTGATTTGTTAATAGAAACACTAAAAGTCTTTAGTCGAGCCAGAGCGGATTACATAATTACTTACGGAGCAAGAGATATTGTCTCCTATTTATAATCATTCTTTTCATAATGCTTTACAGAGAAAAGAACAGGCTATCCCCCCTATATGGATGATGCGCCAAGCTGGTCGGTATCACAGTCACTATCAACTACTTAAACAAAAATATACCTTTGAACAACTTTGT
>JAXOVD010000034.1:0-8621 GCA_036937365.1 Alphaproteobacteria bacterium | reverse complement strand
TCAAGAGGCCTTAAAAGATTTACAGTTCAATCCTTATCTGGTTTGTTTTGTTGAACAAACGGACCGCGTTTATGTGCAAGACTTACTGCAAGCAGAAGGTAGAGTCGATGTCATTATTCCTCGAGGAGGAAAGTCTCTGATTCAAACCATCACAGAAAACTCTCGGGTCCCAACAATTAAACATTTAGAAGGGATTTGTCATACCGTATGGGATGCGGGATACCCAAAAGAACAAGCTCAATCAGTTATCCATAATGCAAAATTACGACGACCAGAAATCTGTGGTGCCACCGAAACATTACTCATTCACTCTGGTCATTCCCCTGAGGACATTGCCTACGTCTTAGATGATCTTAAAGACCAGGGGTGTGAGATTATTGGCTGTGAGAGATTAACTCAAATCTACGCCATTGATCGTCCCGCAACCGCAGAAGACTGGTCAACTGAATATCTCGATAAAAAGATATCGGTAAAAATCGTTGATAATATTGAAGAATCAGTCGATCACATCAATCAGTATGCTAGCGGTCATACGGAAAGTTGTTTAACGCATAACGATCAATCCATTCAATATTTTTTTCAAAATTGTAAAAGTGCGATCCTTATGCATAACGCCTCGACTCAGTTTGCCGATGGAGGAGAATTTGGGTTTGGGGCTGAGATTGGAATTTCTACAGACAAACTGCATGTCCGCGGTCCTGTGGGGGCCAAACATTTGACAACGTTTAAATATCAAGTTGTAGGTAATCAGACAATCAGACCTTAATGGATTTTACACAAAGCGCCCTCACCGTAGATAAGCATCGCGAATATCTTATTGGCCTCGCTAAGGAAGATATCACCCATGTCATCAAATCTGTGATCTTCCATATTGAAAAACAAAATTTTTTTGAAGAGGCGGAATTAAATATAATCAACTCTGTTGTTCTGTCTAATGAACCCTTTAACAACTTATACTTTAAATATAATAAAGAGCATCTTCCTTTAACGGGTACGCTTTATTTGCAAACAGAAAAAGATCTCTATTTTGTGACGTCTTTATTTTATAATTTTAAAATGCGCAATCCGATGTTGGTTAAAACATCAAATCCCCGACAAGGCCAAATTCATGATTTATTTCTACAAGCGCTACTAGAAAATCAAATAAAAACTGATTTTCTTTCTTTAGTCTAATGAGTCGATCTATTGGTTTGTATGGAGGATTTTTTAATCCCCTTCATGCAGGACACCAGCATGTTATTCAAAAATCTCTTGAGCATCTGCAATTAAAAAAAATGATTGTTCTGCCTGCCTTTGAAAACCCGCTGAAGAAAAATTCAAACTCACTCAGCATCGATGAACATATTAAAAGTCTTCGATCTGAGTTACCCTCCCCCCAAATCAAGATATCCGATTTTGAACACCGACATCGCATCACCTGTACTTATGATGGTCTTCAAAAAATTCAGTCTAAATGTTCCTTGGACAGCTTTTATCTAATAATAGGACTTGATCAATTAGGACACTTTCATTTGTGGGACCAATATCAATGGATAATCCAAAATATTAGTATTTGCGTTATTTATAGACCGAGATATGATCAATATATTGAAAATACAAACATTCATAAGGAATTTTCCCACTTATTCATGTCTGATTTAACTAAGTTTATCAATCATTCTACGCCTTGTTTACATATTCTTAATATTCCGGGTGTAGATTTATCCTCAAGTGAGTTACGAGATTCCTAATCAACATCAAGATCCTGCGGTTCAAGCTATTATCAATAGTCTCGAAGACAATAAGGCAGAAAATGTTGCGGTCATTCCCTTAAAAGGAAAAGCAGAATTTGCTGAATTTATGGTGGTGGCCTCAGGTCGATCCAATAAGCATGTGGACTCGGTTTCAGAGAAGGTCTACCGCGATTTAAAATCTCAAAAGCATTTTGTGCATAAGCCCGAAGGAAAGCCTCTTTGCGACTGGGCGGTCATTGATGCGGGACATGTTTTAGTGCATATTTTTAGAAATGAAGTTCGAGATATTTACGATCTGGAAAAGCTTTGGTCGGAAGACTTTTCTAATCTTAATACGGCCTCTTAAATTTACATCGATGTTAAAATATATTCTTCTCTTTCTTTTTGCCTTTCCTGTCTCCTCAAGCTTTGCTGACACCAAAGAGACGTATCGCCAACTCAGTATTTTTAATGAAGTTTATAACCGTGTCAAAAATCAATATGTTGAAGAACTCACTGATAAAGAGTTAGTCGAAAAAGCATTAAACGGAATGCTTCAAGCTCTCGATCCTCATTCCAGTTATATGAATGAAGAAGTCTTTAAAGAAATGCAGGAAGATACTTCAGGCACCTTTGGTGGTCTGGGAATTGAGATTACAACAGATAAAGGTTTTATTAAAATCATCTCCCCCATTGATGATACGCCCGCCGATAAAGCGGGCATTCAAGCAGGAGATTATATTACTCACCTGAATGGTGACTCCGTTGTGGACATGAATTTAAAAGAGGCAATTGATATTATGCGAGGAGAAGTGGGCACTTCCATTACGCTCACCATTATTCGAGGAACAGAAGATCCTTTTGATGTGGAGTTAACCAGAGACACCATTAAAATGGCATCAGTGAAGCATCGTGTATTGAATGATGTCGGCGTTCTTCGTGTCAGTACGTTTAATGAACAAACAACTTCGGGTTTGAAAGACAGCATTCAAGAATTAGAGGAAAGCGAAAATCCTCCCATTGGCTATGTGCTTGATCTTCGCAATAACCCGGGCGGTCTACTCACCGAGTCTGTATCCGTTTCTGATCTTTTCTTAGAACAAGGGGAAATCGTCTCTATTCGAGGTCGTGAAAAAAAAGATGTTCAAGTTTATTCTGCCAAAAAAGGTGATTTAATTAACCAAAAACCCTTAGTGGTCCTTATTAATGAAGGTTCTGCCTCGGCTTCGGAAATTGTAGCGGGCGCCCTGCAAGACCATGATCGAGCCGTGATTATGGGAATGAAATCGTTTGGCAAAGGATCTGTTCAAACAATCGTGCCCATTGATAGTGGGGCCATCCGGTTAACGATCGCCAAATACTACACCCCTAGTGGAGACTCTATTCAAGCAGTAGGCATTGAACCCGATGTGGTAGTTCCGCGTGCAGAATTAAATATTATTGATAACTATTTCACTTTCCGCGAGTCTGATTACCAAGATGCTCTGGATAACGAAACGACTGATGGGAATGAGGAAGAAGCAACCTCCACAGATATTTTAGAAGAAGACTATCAGCTCTCTCGTGCCGTTGATGCCGTTAAGACCATCGCTGTTCTAAATTAATGAAACCTAATCCCAAAGACTATCGCCCCAACGTGGGGATGATGATCATCAATCAAAAAAAAGAAATCTTTGTGGGAAAGAGAATTGATCACCCTTCTGATTTTTGGCAGATGCCCCAAGGGGGAATTGATGCTAAAGAAATTCCTTCCATTGCTGCACTTCGAGAAATGGAAGAAGAAGTAGGTATTAAAGAAAACAAAGTAGAACTGCTGATGGAAAGTCAGGACTGGTACTACTATTCTATTCCATCCGACCTTGCAAAGACCTTATGGAAGGGGAAATATAAAGGCCAACGTCAAAAGTGGTTTTTATATCAATTCAAGGGAACAGACAAAGATATCAATATTCACACAGAACATCCGGAGTTCTCGGATTACAAGTGGGTGACCAAAGATTTCTTAGTACCCAACATTGTTCCTTTTAAAAAGGAAATTTACGAAAAACTATTAGTAGAGTTTAAAGATTATTTATAAGAAGGAGAGTTAATAACTTGCTCAAAAGTTCCTTGAGCTGTTTCATTACCCTCTAATTCTTGGTAGGTTTTCGTTTGTTGATAGTTGGAACTATTCACATCCCCTAAAGACTCAATTTGATCAACCAAAACTTCACAAGTTTTGTCTTTCAACATCACCAAACCCCCAGAAACAAAAAAGCTTTCTTGGAGCTGATTGTTGGCCATAATCGCCATTTGTCCGGGTCGTAGCGAGCTGATAAACGGTGAGTGATTTTCCATCGCTGCAAAATCACCCTCCGCTCCTGGCAAAACTGCCATTTCAACTTCTTTTTCAAAAATAACTTTTTGAGGGGAGACGACCTTTAAGTTAATCATTCTTACTTAGTCGCTTCCTCAGCCATTTTCTTTGCTTTTTCTAAAGCTTCTTCCATTGTTCCCACCATGTAGAAAGCCGCTTCTGGGATATGATCGTAATCACCCTTTACTAAACCTTCAAAGCCTTTGATCGTATCTTCTAAGGAAACGAACTTACCAGGAGAACCTGTAAAGACTTCCGCTACGTGGAAAGGCTGACTTAAGAAACGCTGAATTTTTCTAGCACGCGATACCACTAACTTATCTTCTTCGGATAATTCATCCATCCCCAAGATCGCAATAATATCCTGAAGGCTCTTGTATGTTTGCAGAGTCTTTTGAACATCACGAGCAACTTGGTAATGTTTATCACCTAAAGTTCTCGGTTCTAAAATTCTCGAAGTCGAGTCGAGGGGATCCACCGCCGGGTAAATTCCGAGTTCCGCAATAGAACGGTTCAACACGGTTGTTGCATCCAAGTGAGAGAAGGATGTTGCAGGCGCCGGATCGGTTAAGTCGTCCGCTGGAACATAAATCGCTTGAACAGATGTAATCGAACCTTTGTTCGTTGTAGTAATTCTTTCCTGAAGAGCACCCATATCTGTGGCTAGGGTTGGTTGATATCCCACCGCTGATGGAATACGTCCGAGAAGCGCAGATACCTCAGAACCAGCCTGAGTAAATCGGAAGATGTTATCCACGAAGAACAACACGTCTTGGTTTTCTTCATCACGGAAATATTCTGCCTGGGTTAGACCTGAAAGCGCCACACGGGCTCTCGCTCCTGGAGGCTCGTTCATCTGACCGTAGACGAGACCCACTTTGGAGGATCCACCATCCAAGCTGATAACACCTGACTCGATCATCTCATGATAAAGATCATTTCCTTCACGAGTACGCTCTCCCACCCCTGCGAACACTGAGTATCCACCGTGGGCTTTTGCAACGTTATTAATTAATTCCATGATGAGCACGGTTTTTCCCACACCGGCACCACCAAAAAGACCAATTTTACCCCCTTTGGCGTAAGGAGCGAGTAAGTCGATAACTTTAATACCGGTTACCAGCACCTCTGTTTCAGTGGATTGGTCAACAAACTCAGGAGCAGCTCTGTGAATAGGAAGAGTTTTCTTTGACTCAATAGGTCCACGTTCATCAATCGGTTCCCCGATCACGTTCATAATTCGTCCTAGCGTTTCCGGTCCTACAGGAACGGAAATAGGGTTTCCGTCATCTTGAACCTCTTGGCCTCGCTGTAGGCCCTCGGTAGCATCCATCGCAATCGTTCGAACGGTGTTCTCTCCTAAGTGCTGGGCTACCTCTAAAATTAGTTTTTGGTCACCAATCTTGGTTGATAATGCATTTAATATTGGGGGTAATTCTCCTTCAAAGGCGACGTCAACCACAGCCCCTAATACCTGCGTGACTTTTCCTGCCTTGTTACTTGCCATTTGTTGCTCCTTTCCTAAACAGCTTCTGCTCCCGAAATAATTTCGATAAGTTCTTTTGTAATAAACGCCTGTCGTGTTCGGTTATACGTCAAGGTTAATCGATCAATCATATCCCCGGCGTTTCGTGTGGCGTTATCCATGGAAGTCATTCTCGCTGCATGCTCGGATGCAGAACTTTCAAGAATGCTTCGATAAATTTGTGTTAAAAAATTTCTCGGCACGAGATACTCTAAAAGTTCATTTTTATCGGGCTCAAACTCAAAGACAGCATTGCTAGTTTGGGTTTCTTCTTCTGTGCTCTCCTCCGCTGCCATGGGAATGAGGGATTGATAAGAAGGCTCTTGAGAGATCGCCGAAAGAAATTTGTTAAAGAGGATAAAGACTTCATCCACTTCTTTGTTATCAAACAGCTCCACAATTTTGTTTTTCACTTCTTCGGCAACTTGAAGTTGGCGATCATTGGAAGCGAGATCATCAAACCCTGCAATCACATCGATTTCTGATCGACGATAAAAGCTAGCTGCTTTTTTTCCCACAGTCATTAATTTGACTGATTTGCCTTGGGCTTGTTGTTGTGCAATCCAGTTCTTCGCATTTCTAAATAAATTAGAATTAAAACCTCCGCACAAACCCCGATCAGAGGAGTTAATCACTAAAAGAGTTGTCTTAGGATTTTCCCTTCCCGTTAAAATCTCTGGTAAATCAGAATTATTGGTGGTTTTGCCCGCTAAAGAAGAAAGAATAAAAGCAAGGCTATCCGCGTAAACACGAGAAGACTCAGCTAACTCTTGCGCGCGACGCAGCTTACTTGCCGCTACCATTTTCATCGCCGACGTAATCTTTTTCGTCGACTTCACGCTCGCTATTCTATTCTTTAATTCTTTAAGGTTCGGCATTAACTAAAATTGGCTGTGAACTTTTCTAAGTACGCTTCGATTTTTTGATCCGACTCATCACTAAAGTTACCCGTCGTGTTAATCTCATCAAAAATATCACCATGCTCAGATCGTAGACCCTCTAAGAACTTAACTTGGAAGTCAGAGATTTTAGAAGTCTCGATTTTATCCAGAAAACCTCTCACACCTGAATAGATGCTTAAGACTTGGTCAGCGACCGACATGGGAACATACTGATCTTGTTTGAGGAGTTCTGTTAATCTTTCACCACGCGCAAGGAGTTGCTTAGTGGATGCATCAAGATCGGAAGCGAACTGAGAGAAGGCCGCCATCTCACGATACTGCGCTAATTCCAATTTAATTTTACCCGCCACTTTTTTCATCGCTTTGGTTTGAGCAGCTGAACCCACACGGCTCACGGATAAACCCACGTTAATCGCGGGACGGATACCGGAGAAGAACAATTCGGTTTCTAAGAAAATCTGACCATCAGTAATCGAAATCACGTTGGTCGGAATAAACGCAGAGACGTCTCCTGCCTGAGTTTCAATTACAGGAAGAGCAGTTAAGCTTCCACCACCATTGGCATCACTCATTTTCGCTGCACGCTCTAAAAGACGAGAGTGAAGATAGAACACGTCACCCGGGAAAGCTTCACGTCCAGGTGGTCTTCTCAGAAGAAGAGACATCTGACGATACGCAACCGCTTGCTTGGATAAATCATCATAGACAATCAGCCCGTGCATTCCGTTATCACGGAAAAATTCACCCATAGAACATCCTGCATAAGGGGCAAGAAACTGAAGAGGTGCGGGATCAGAAGCCGACGCACAAACCACGATGGTGTACTCCATCGCGCCATTTTCTTCTAAGGTTTTCACCACTTGTGCTACGGTTGATCTTTTCTGACCAATCGCAACATAAATACAATAAAGCTTTTTCGACTCATCATCAGATTGATTGATTTCTTTTTGGTTGATAATCGTATCAATCGCCACAGCAGTTTTACCTGTTTGTCTGTCACCAATAATCAATTCACGTTGACCTCGACCCACAGGAACCAGGGCGTCCAGCGCCTTAAGGCCTGTCTGCATCGGCTCACTCACACTTTGTCTTGGAATAATGCCCGGTGCTTTTACCTCAATACGACGTGACTCACTACTTTGAATAGGACCTTTACCATCAATAGGATTACCGAGTGCATCGACGACTCGACCTAATAGACCTTTACCAACCGGAACTTCCACAATCTTTTGTGTTCTTTTAACTGTATCGCCTTCTTTAATACCTCTATCATCACCAAAAATAACGATACCTACATTATCTTCTTCTAAGTTTAGGGCCATTCCTTGAACGCCCCCTGCGAATTCTACCATTTCACCGGCTTGTACATTATCTAAGCCGTATACTTGCGCAACTCCATCACCCACCTTCAGCACAGTTCCGACTTCGGAAATGTCTGCTTGGCTTTCAAAGTTGTTAATCTGATCTCTGATGATAGAAGAGATCTCCGATGCTTTAATTGACATTAAATGTCTCCTTTCACGTTATTGGTAAATTTGGATACTTGGGTCGCAATACTTAAATCGATCATCTTTGAACCGATCACAACAGTCATCCCACCAAGTAAAGATTTGTTGATTTGAAATTCTAAATTTAATTTGGAACCATATTGGTTGTTCAGTAACTCTTGAATATTTGTTTTCGTTGCTTCATCAATATCATGAGCTGTGGTCACTTTAGCTTTTTGGTATCCTCTTTTTTCATACAGCACATCTTGAAAATCTTGCAAGATGCCTGCAAACAAATTCAATCGCTTATTTTTCTTCAGGGCGTTAACCAGCCCTCCGATAATTTTTTGAGAAGGTGACCCTTCAATTATTTTCATCAAAATACTGG
Organism: Alphaproteobacteria bacterium; assembly: GCA_036937365.1. Taxonomy (GTDB): domain Bacteria; phylum Pseudomonadota; class Alphaproteobacteria; order HIMB59; family HIMB59; genus HIMB59. Next base: position 251 of record JAXOVD010000034.1, on the reverse strand, counting down.
CTTTTAATTCATTTTTGGTCAAAGGGGATTTCAATAAAGTATCGAGCTCAGGGTTTTCTTGGATAGATTGATGAAGAGATTGAGCGTCCGCCAGCAAAGCGTCTAATTGTTCATTTTGGACCGTATCAAAAAGCGCCACGGCATATCGTTTGGATGCTATTTTATTGCTCATATTATTATGTAATCCGGCTTTTTTACCACATCATGGGAGCGAATAAGAACATACAAATGACGCATCAAGCAATTGATAG
>JAXOVD010000033.1:0-8711 GCA_036937365.1 Alphaproteobacteria bacterium | reverse complement strand
GGGATAGTATTAATATCAAAACCCAATTTAGATAGATGAAAGCTCGTAATAAATGATTTTAAAAATACTAACTGTTTCGCTAAAGAGGGGTATTTAAGATATATTTGATAATATTGTAAATTATCTAAAAATTTAAATTCACTAAATTGAGGAAATCGATTAACGATGCCTCCCTCTTGATCAATCAAAACATTAATTTTGGGATGAAGATTTTTTAATGTGAGAATAAGTTTTTTTATTTGATTTAGATTTTTGATATTTCTTTGAAATAAAATGACACCAAAAGGTTTAAATTTCCTGATGTTTTCCTTTTCATCATTTGAAAGATTAGATGATTTAATCGAAATAATAAGAGGGAAGCTCATTTTATGAAATCAAAATTGTCTGGCTCAATAATAAGAAAGTTATCAAAAAAAATATATTTCAAAAAGTTATCAAATAAAAAATAAGAAAAAATAATTATTAAAAATATTATTGCTAGAATGAAAATTAATTTCTTATTCACATTTTTAATTTAGGTTTAATGCCTAAAATACCTAAACCTTCAGAGAGAACTAATTGATATTTTTTTAACAAAGATTGAGCTTCTTCAGATAAATTATTATCATCATCTAAAAATCTTATTTGAGGATTTGATTTCGCTGATGACCACAACGAATGAAACATCGAAGCCAAAGACTCTAAATAGTGTGAGATTAAATGAACTTCATTTCTCGTATATGAATTCAATACAACCAAATCCCATTCATGTATTTTTTTAATTAAATTTTTTAATTCTGGTGAGAGTTTTAAATTTTTTGATACTAATTTATTCGCCCTATCTAAAACAGATTGAGAACGCGCAAATGAATATTGAATATAATATATCGGATTTTCCTTATTTTCTTTTTTAATTAAATCAATATCTAGGTCCATATGGGTATCATTTTTGCGGTAACACATAAAATAACGGTAATTCTCAATACCAATTTCATTAACTAACTGATCTAACTCAAAAATAGTACCTTCCCTTTTAGACATTTTTTGAATTTCGTTATTTCTTTTTAAATTGACGATCTGACAAAATACAACAGAAAAATCTATATCTGAATATAGTGCCGTTAAGGCAGAAGATAGTCTCTTAAGATAACCTAAGTGATCGGCGCCCCAAATATTTATTAATCGCGAATATCCCCTATTATATTTATCAACATGATACGCTATGTCGTTAGCAAAATAAGTAGGTGTTCCGTCATTTTTGGTTAAAGCACGATCTTCATCATCACCAAAATGTGTTGATTTGAAAATAGTAATCTCGTTATCCTTTTTAGTGCCTTGAAAATCTTTTGGGTCATGAAGTTGACCACGATAAATTAGACCTTTCTTTTGCAACTCAGTAATAATTTCTGGAAGGAGTTTTTTTTCAACGATTGAGGTTTCATAAGAAACTTGATCGAAAACAATACCGGACTTCTGTAATGTTTGAATCGAAAGGTTTACAAGCTTTTCTATTGCATAATTGACTATTTTTAATTCCTGTTCTTTAGAAATTTGTTTGGATTTAAATATATCCTGGAAATTTTCAAAACATTTTTCTGCTAAATCTTTAATGTAATCACCTTTGTAAAACTGCTTATAGGGCAAATCTAAATGATGAATTGATGAAATATGAAAAAGAATTGAAGATAAAAATTCATTAATTTGATTACCAGTATTATTGACATAATATTCCCTCGTAACTTTATGTCCAAAAAATTGATATAAATTCGAAAGAACATCACCTACTATAGCTCCTCTACCGTGCGCTAAATGCAATGGGCCTGTAGGATTGGCAGATACAAATTCAATGTTGACTGTTGATTGGTCTTGAAACCGTCTTTTACCCTCATTTAAAAGTTTTAGAAAAGACTGATCCTTTAAAAAAAAATTAATAAATCCAGGTCCTGCGACCTCAATCTTTTCAAATTCGTTAGAAGAAGTATTTTCAATGATTGATTTTGCAAGATCTAAAGGTCTCTGCTTCAAAAGCTTTGAAAGTTTTAAAGCTACATTTGTTGTGAAATCTCCCTTTTCATCAAAAAGAAGAGAAACTTCAATGTCATCAATTGATAACTCAATACTCGAGTCAATCATTTTGACAGCGTCTTGAAGTGAATGTTTAATTTGATCAAGCATAATTGTTATAAAAATTTATGGCGTATTGATCAGTCATACCACAAATATAGTCGACTATAATTTGTTTTTTACTCTCGTCATCGTGAATTTTAGATCTCCAAGTCAAAGGGAGAGTTGATTGGTCTTTTTCCAGAAATTTTATTATGAAAAGTAAGATCTGTTCGGCTTTAGTTCGACTTTGATAAACAAATTCTGACGTATAAAAATTCTCATACAAATATTTTTTTATTAAAACAATTTTACTCTGAGTCGGGGGGGTGAAGGAAATAAGAAAATTATCCTGATTTATGACATCTTGATAGTTTTTAAGATTATAATTTTTCAAATTAAGATCTGTTTGAGCTATTAAGTCTTTTACAAAATAATTTATAATGCTTCTTGTAAAATAATTACGGGCGACTTTTTTGTCTAAGGATTGCATATATTCAAAATCAATAAAATCAAATAAGTCATTCAATTTAGATATTTTTTTTATATCTAAAATTTCAGATCTTATTCCATCATCAAAATCATGGGCGATATAAGCTATATCATCTGACAAAGATGCTATTTGCGCTTCCAAAGAGGGGTTTTTACTTAAATCAAACGTAAAATTATCAGATAAATCATATTGAAAATATGTCTCAATTATTTTTCCGTTATGTTTAATTAATCCGTCTAAAGTCTCCCAAGTCAGATTTAAACCTTCATAACTAATGTATTTTTTTTCAAGTAAGGTGACTTGGCGATAAGATTGGTAGTTGTGATTAAAATTTTGATCAATTTCCTGGCTTATTATCTCTTCTCCCACATGGCCAAAAGGACTATGACCTAAATCATGGCATAAAGCGATACATTCAGCCAAATCTTCATTTAAAGAAAAACGTCTGCTCACAGAGCGTGCAATTTGTGATACTTCTAAGGTATGGGTGAGTCGATTTCGATAATAATCACCTTTTTCAAACATAAATACTTGAGTTTTGTCCTTTAATTTTCGAAAAGCCGTAGAATGGTAAATTCGGTCACGATCTCTTTCATATGGGAGGCGATGATCTTCCTCAATGGGAAACAGTCTCCCTTTTGAATTTTCATTTAAAGCTGATAAATTATGAAACATATGGGAAATATTAATATAACAGATAAAGCGATAAGTAAAATTCAAGAAGTCCTAACAAGCCAAGGAATGAAGTACTTTAGAATTAAAGTCAAAGGCGGTGGTTGTTCAGGTTTTCAGTATATTTTTAAAAGTGATAACCAAATAAATACTGAAAAAGATATAATCTTTAATTTTAATGATCTTCAAATACTCGTCGATAAAAATTCAATTGAATATATTGATCAAGCTGAATTGGACTATAAGGATGAATTAATAGGATCTAGCTTTAGTATTTCCAATCCAAATGCTAAAAACTCTTGTGGATGTGGGAGTTCCTTTAGCATCTAAATTGAAATTCATTTCTTGGAATGTAAATTCTCTAAGGGCTAGAGAACCTTTAGTTCAGAAAATTATTGAAAAAGAAAACCCTGATATTCTTTGTATCCAAGAATTAAAGATAGATGATAGCGAATATGTAAGTAATTTTTTTAAACAACATGGCTATCAAACCCTCTCTCAAACTCAAAAAAGTTATAACGGGGTAAGCATCTCACTTAAACAAAATATTAAATTTGATGAAGTGAACTTATTAAAATTAAATGAAGCACAAGCTAGAAATAATACAATTATTTTAAAAGAACAAAATATTGCGTTATTAAATAACTATTTTCCCAATGGTAATCCAATAGACTCTGAAAAATTTGATTTTAAAATCAAATGGATGAGTGATCTTTATGATGAAATAAAAAAATTAAAAGATAAATATGAAATCATAATTACGGGTGATTTTAACGTTATCCCTTTAGATGAAGATGCTCATGATATAAAAAGATATAAAAAAGATGCCCTAGCACAGCCTGAGTCGAGAAAAGAATTTTATAAATACTTAAACTTAGATTTAATCGATATTTTTGAAAACCAACCCAAGAAACAAAGTTATACATTTTTTGATTACAAGACTTATAAATTTGGAAAAGAAGAAGGTATTCGGATTGATTTCTTTTTATTAACACCCTTCTTAAAAAGCAAAATGATGAATTCTAAAGTATTAAAAGAGTATCGTGAAATGGAACGACCTTCGGATCATTGTCCAGTTATGATGCAATTAAATATCTGAATAAGTTCTTTTTTCTTTTTTAGCACCAGGGTGAGTAACCGCGCCTAAATAAGCAGGACCAACAGTTTGGGCATATTTCCAGAGTGTTCCAGAGTGAAAATGAGGCTCTTTTGGCTTCCACTTCGCTTTTCGTTGCTCTAAAATTTCAGGGGAAACGTTTAAATCTAAGGTATTTTTATCAGCATCTATTTCAATTTCATCCCCATCTTCAATTAAGGCAATAGGGCCACAATCATGAGCCTCAGGTCCTACATGACCGATACAAAAACCTCGAGTACCTCCTGAAAAACGTCCATCTGTAATAAGGGCTACTTCTTCACCCATTCCTTGTCCGTAAATAGCACTGGTTGTGGAGAGCATTTCACGCATTCCCGGTCCTCCTTTAGGACCTTCATAACGAATAACCACAACATTTCCTGGTTTTATTTTTCCTTCGAGAACAGCGGATAGCGCTTCTTCTTCTCTGTCAAAACAAATAGCATTTCCTTTAAACTGAAGTTTTTTTAAGCCAGCAATTTTAACAATGGCTCCATCTGGTGCCAAGGAACCTTTTAAACCTACTACACCTCCTGATTTACTAATCGGATTAGAAATAGGGTAAATGACATCTTGATTTTTTGGAAGTTCGACATCTTTTACATTTTCTGCAAGAGTTTTTCCTGTCACTGTAATACAGGAGCCATCAATCAATCCACCATCAATCAATGTTTTAATTAAAACAGGAACACCCCCTACTTCATAAAGATCTTTAGCAACATATTTTCCACCAGGAGCTAAGTTTCCTATATAAGGTGTTGATTGAAAAATTTTTGTAACATCTTCAAGATTGAAATCAATTCCAGCTTCATGGGCAATTGCAGGTAAGTGAAGACCAGCATTAGTAGAACCTCCTGAAGCAGATACAACGATCGCCGCATTAATTAAAGATTGTTTGGTGACAATATCTCGAGGTCGTAAATTTTTTTCAATTAAGTCCATGACAACTCTACCACTTTCATAGGCATATTGATCTCTGCTTTCATAAGGTGCAGGTGTCATAGCAGAACCAGGAAGAGCAAGTCCAATTGTTTCAGAAACACAAGCCATTGTATTGGCAGTGAATTGACCACCGCAAGAACCTGCAGAAGGACATGCAACGCACTCTAATTCATGCAGTTCTTCATCTGTCATGTTTCCACTTGAATGTTTACCTACAGCTTCAAATACATCGACAATAGTTACATCTTTTCCTTTGTGAACACCTGGAAGAATAGATCCGCCATACATGAAAACGGAAGGAACATTGAGACGAACCATGGCCATCATCATTCCAGGAAGAGATTTATCACATCCAGCCAAACCTACTAAAGCATCATAACAATGACCTCGAACAGCTAACTCAACAGAGTCTGCAATGATTTCGCGACTTGTAAGCGATGATTTCATTCCCTCATGGCCCATAGCAATGCCATCAGTAACAGTAATAGTAGTAAACTCTCTAGGTGTACCATTAGCATCTTTGACACCTTTTTTGGCAGCTTGTGCCTGTCTCGATAAAGAAATATTACATGGAGCTGCTTCATTCCAAGTGGTTGCAACACCGACAAAGGGTTGGCTAATATCTTTTTCAGTCATCCCCATGGCATAATAAAATGCACGATGAGGAGCGCTATTAGGACCTACAGAGACATGACGACTTGGTAAATTCTTTTTATCAACCATTTAGATTATCCAATATACTATCAATTTTTGATAATTCCAAACTAATAGCAATTTGCCTATTTTTATTTTGTTCAATTAAATCTTTAGGAGCTCGTTCTACAAAATTTGAATTATTTAAATTTTTATCAATACTTGTTTTTTCTTTTTTTAAATCATCAGAACTATCACTTAGTTTTTTGATAATCTTATTTTTATCAATTTGATCTGTTTCAATTTCATAATCAAATTTTTTAAATGGTAAAGAAACACTATTAGTTAAAGGTTTTAATGATAATTTTTTTCGCGTTAAAAATTCAAAGACTTCTTGATTTTCTATAAATAAATTTTGCAAAGTTTTATTGGAAGAATAAATCAAAACTTGATGCTCTTTTTTAATATCAAAGAGTTTTTCAATAGATCTATATTCTTCAATAAATTCTATAAAATTATTTGCATTTTCAATAGACTGTTCATCAACAGGCATATCTTGATAACTCCATTGGTTGGTCATGAGAATAGTTTTGTTATTAAATGACCATAATTTCTCAGTAATGAATGGGATGATTGGATGTAAGAGCTGAAGGAGAGAATTAAAAATCAAATGAAAAGTATAAGCAGTTTCTTCACGGTAAGTATCTGAGTCTAATAAATTTTTAGATAATTCAATATACCAATCACAAAAACTATGCCAGGTAAAATGATAAAGTTGATTGGCTACTTCGTGAAAATAATAATTTTGATAATTTAGTTGGACGTCTTTATGCAGTTTTTGAAATTCATTAATAATCCATTGATTAAAAATATGTTTGGGCGCCAATTGATTAGGTTCGTTTTTTAAAGGATATACATTCTTAAATTCTGCATACTTATAAGCATTGGTAATTTTAGTTACAAAATTACGATAACCCGCAATTCTTTGTTCGCTCAATCGAACATCTCGTCCAGGTGTATTGAGAGAAGTTAAGGTAAAACGAAGAGTGTCAGCACCATATTTGTCAATTATCTCAAGAGGATCAATAACATTTCCTTTGGATTTTGACATTTTTTGTCCTTTTTCATCTCTAACCAACGCATGAACATAGACGGTATGAAAAGGAGTTTGAGACATAAACTTATTTCCCATCATCATCATACGAGCTACCCAAAAGAAAATGATATCAAATCCCGTCACCAAAACTGAATTAGGGTAAAAATTTTCCAGTGCTTGTTCTTGATCGGGCCAACCTAAAGTTGAAAATGGCCATAAAGCCGATGAAAACCAGGTGTCTAAAACATCTTGATCCTGTTTTAATATAATTTTATCCGCTTTGTAATAATCAATTGCTTGATCTCTTGCTTCTTGTTCTGTTTCAGCACAGAATTCTTTTCCATCAGGACCATACCAAACAGGAATTTGATGTCCCCACCAGATTTGACGAGAAATACACCAAGGTCTAATATTTTCCATCCATTGAAAATATGTTTTCTCCCAATTCTGAGGAAAAAATTTTGTCTCCCCATCCTTCACCACTTGCATAGCTTGTTTAGCAAGCTCTTCAGCATTACAAAACCATTGATAAGTCAAATATGGCTCAACAATAGTATTGGAACGATCACCGTAAGGAATAGTTGTTTTATAATCTTCAATTTTTTCTATAAAACCTTTTTCTTTAAGAACTTTGACAATTTTTTTTCGGGCATCAAAGCGATCCATACCTTGATATTCATCTGGGCAATTTTGATTTAGTGTACCATCATCGTTTAAAATATTTAAAAGTTCTAAGTTATGTCGTTTTCCGACTTCAAAATCATTAAAGTCATGAGCGGGAGTTATTTTTACCGCTCCAGTGCCCATCTCTGGATCAGAATATTCATCAAAAATTAATGGGACAGACCTATCTGTAAGAGGGATATTGAATGTAATATCTTTCATTGATTGATATCGGTCATCGTTCGGATTAACAGCAATGGCGGTATCACCGAATATCGTCTCTGGTCTCACTGTAGCTACTGTAATTGAGCTGCCATTTGAGGCGGGATATTTGATATAATAAATTTGAGTGCTAACTTCTGTGGGTACAACTTCCAAATCAGAAATCGCCGTTTTGAATTTTGTATCCCAATTTACTAACGATTGTCCTTTATAAATTAACCCTTCTTTATATAGAGAGACAAAAACTTTTCTTACTGCTGCAGATAGGCCTTCATCCATAGTAAATCGCTCTCGAGACCAATCACAAGAACTACCAAGTCTTTTTAATTGGTTAATAATGGTAGAGCCCGAGTATTCTTTCCACTCCCATACTTTTTCAATGAAATCGTCGCGTGATAAATCTTTTCGAAAAATATTCTCTTTTTCTAGATTTCGCTCAACGACCATCTGAGTTGCAATACCAGCATGATCCGTACCAGGTTGCCAAAGGGTATTAAATCCATTCATGCGGTGGTAACGAATTAAAATATCTTGAATAGTATTGTTAAGGGCGTGACCCATATGAAGGGAACCCGTTACATTTGGTGGGGGAATGCAAATAGAGAAATTTTTATCGAAGTTATAAGTAGGTTTAAAGCAACCTTGATTTACCCAATTTTCATAAATTTCACTTTCGTATTTTTTTTTATCTTGGAGGTCATCCATGAAAATTAAAAAACAAAAGGTTCTTTAGTAATGAATTTATATAGATAGTGCGATAAAGCTTCTTCAAC
>JAXOVD010000032.1:0-8764 GCA_036937365.1 Alphaproteobacteria bacterium | reverse complement strand
CCTATTTTTTTTTGTATTTGTCTTAGGTTCTTGGAGTAGTTAAATTTTTTACCATTATAAAAATAGTGGTCTGCCACTACCATCAACTTAGGTTTTAATTGGGAAAATCGGTCAATGACGGCCTTTGACCCGAAATCAGAAGAACAAGAAGACCAAACCGCTCCTATTTTAGCTGCAGCCAAAAAGGCAATAACCGTATCTGATATATTTGGCAAGTAGCCTACAATGACATCACCTGCTTTGATCTTTAATGATCGATAATAAGAACAAAGTGCGTTGACTCTTTGGTTAAGTTCTTGGTAAGTAATTTTTTCTTCATGTTTATTTTCTCCGATAAAATGAATGGCTAAATCATTAGATGTGTTTTTTTCCAGGAGGCAGACATAGTTAGTCTGGTAATTAAAGAAAAAATTTGTTTTCCAAAATTGAGAGTTATTTTGAATTAGTTTTGCATTCTTTTTTGCATAAAGTGGGACTTCATAGAATTCGGCAATTGATTTCCAAAAATCACTGGGATTTTTAACTGACCAATTCCATAATTGAGAATAATTTTTGAATTGTTTTTTATAACTTTGATTTAAAAACTTTTCATAAGCAAAAAGATTAGAGTTTTTGATTTGGCTTTGGTTTGGTTGGAAAAGTTTAGACATTGAATACAGAAAGAAGCGAATTAGGTATTTTCAGTGGCTTACCCTGGGAATTGATATTAACCATCAACACCTTGGATTCAAAAATTAGCTTATTATCTCTGTAGATATTTTGTTCTAATTCAAATGATGCTTTTTTAATTTCTAAAAATTGAGTCTCAATTGATAATTCATCTTCTAGTTTGGCAGATTGTATATAATTGCATCGAATATTTTTGACTACAAAATGTGAGTCATGTTCATTACTTAATGATTGTAAAGAAAAACCTAGGTCTTGGATTAAATTTGTACGGGCTCTCTCAATAAATTTTAGATAATTGGCATAGTAAACAACACCCCCCGAGTCTGTATCTTCATAATAAATTTTAGTCTTAAATTTATGCATTTAGGTAGTTAATCCTAAATAAAGCAAGTAGGTTAATGATATTATTGCTATACCAAAAATTAGATATCTATATTCGCCCATAGTGTATTTTTTTATAATTTAATCTAAGATAAATATATCTAAATATTTAAACGGTTCCGTGGTGTAACGGATAGCACAAATGACTTCGGATCATTTAGTCAGGGTTCGAATCCTTGCGGGACCGCCAAACTTAAGTTTTTTTAAGTGTATTTTTTCTTTTTAAATTAAGGTCTTCCGGTAATAGTTGAAATAAATCGTAGAGAATTCTAATCACAACATAAGTTATAATATAACTCATAATCGTATCGCTTAGAAAATGATCACCCTCCATAATTCTTAATAAAGAGATTAAAGCTATTCCCCCATAGGCAAAAATATTCCATGTTTGTTTATTAAAAATTAATAAGACTGCTAAAGCTAATGTAAAAAAAGAAACATCACCTGAAACAAAACTACAGTTCGCCTCACAGTAATCGACGTTAAGCCAAGGAATAGTAAAAGGCTGCTCCCCTCCAAATACCAAAGTATCATTAGGCCGAGCTCTTCCCCAAAAACTTTTAAAAATTGAATTGACAATCACACCGGTTCCAAAAATTAAACATGACAATAAAAATACCCAATCACGAAGAGGTCTGTCTAAAATCCTTTCATCATATATGTATTGCTTGAATGCTGCCGCTATAGGAATGAAAAAAACAAGAAGAACCAATAAAGGCAAAATCATTTTGCGAATAAAATAAATAAACCAATCTTGTTCACTTGCTAAAAAACTCCCATCTTGACCAAAAAACAAGCCACTAATTGTGATATCGATATTAGGGAATAAGAAAAAAACAATTGAAAGCAAAAGCATGATGGTCAGCATTTTTAAATAGAAATTAAATCCAAGATAAAGAGAGAATAAAGATTGAAATTTTTCCTCTAGGGTTTTGTAAATGAAATTAACGTTTTCATTAGAAATTAAATTACCATGTTCTCTTTGAAAAAGTTTAGATTTTTGAAAAAATTTATCTCTTAATAATATTGTCGTCACATATGCCACTAATGCCCCACCAAAGATATCACTCACATAATGAGCTCCTACAATTACACGAGTAGAAGCGATAATTATAGCAATGGAAATCAAAATATTTTTAATTTTTGGAAAAAGAAATATCAGGCAAAAAATAAATGCAAAAATTGTAGCCGTGTGACCTGATGGGAACGAATGCCATTTTGAATCAAATTGAAAAAAATCTGGCGATGATAAATTAAATAAATGAAACATTGGAGGTCTTGGTCGACCTAATAGATGTTTGAATATTTGAACAATTATTCCACTAAACAAGACATTAAAGAAAATGAATATGGATATATCGCTAATGGTTAGTAAAATTTTGTTTTTATTTTGTATAATTTTTATAAGAGCACAAATAATAATTGTTGGAACAAAAAAATATAGAGAGTCACCAAAGTGCGTTAGGGTTTCAAAAAGAGACTTGGTTTGAGAATTTATATTATAAAAAAACTTCGAGATTGAATAATCAAAGAAAAGAAAAAAAAGCACGCCCAAAGATAGATAAATACAAACTGCTTTTTCTTCTATTTGAAATTTTTTTAGAAAGTTCATTTCTTTATAAAGTTTACATTAATAAAGGATTTTTGATTTAAATCTAATAAAGTTTTATTGATACTTGATGGATTGTCGATTGGAGCATCCTCCACACTAGTAAATGTTAACACTATTTCACAATCTGGAAAGTATCTAGGGCTTATATTGGTGGAAAAGTAAGTCTTAATCGCTGGGTTCTCCTGATTTGAAGTAATTTGGGTGTTGTTTAAATCACAAGATAAATCCTGGGCAATGGTACTGGCGATGCCAACATGTAAAAACTTATTGTGATAATTAAAATGCAAAAACCCCAAAGAAATTGTAAGCAACAATAAAAAAGAAACAATAATTGCCTTATAAGACTCAGCAAATGGTTGTGTTTGAAAAGAAAATGCAGGATTAAGGATACAAATAACTAGGATAAGCGCATAAAAAAAATAATTAAGTTTTGGGACGGACTCGATATTAGGGTAAAGAGAAGTATCAAAATAAATGATCAAAATAGGCAAAAATAAAAAACTTAAATAAAAAATTCTTAGCCATTTTAGTTCTACAAACTCTAAAGTTCGAAATATGTAAACTACTAAAATGGGGAGAATAAAAACAAGCAATGTGGAATTTTGATGATTTAAAAATACAAAAGCAATAAAAGATACAATTAGTATTAATAAGTATAAAAATAAATCCTTATTCCAATTTATTTTTTTATAAAAGTTAAAATATAAAGAAATAATTAAAATACCTATAATTGGTAACAGCAATCCTACGGTAAGATAAATTCTATTAAGGATTTCACTTAGTTCAAAGCTAGTGTTGAAAGCTAGTTGTTTACCGTATATTTGATCTAAAACAATCAAAACAATCGTTGAGATATAAATAAAAGAAAGATTACTTAATATAGCCAATCTTTTATTTTTTTCTAATTTCCAATCAGATAGTTTTAAAATCGATAGAGTGGTTACAATAATTAAAAAAAAATAACTACTTAAAGACAAAGCAATAATACAAAACAAACCTAAAAAAAAACTATTATAAACATTTTCTTCAGCAAAAAATTTTATTTGAAAATAAAAAATTACTAAAGATAACAATCCACTTAATAATACTTCATGGAGGGAAATAAAGCTGATGAAAGTGATACCTGTACAAGTAACGGCAGTGATAACAGGAATAATTTTTAAATCATAAAATTGAAATTTAATAATTTTGTATAAAGTTAATAGTAACAAAGAATAATAAATTAAATTTAAAGATCTGTACCCTGCAAGAGAGGTAATCTCAAATTTAGAGACGATAAAATAAAGAATATTTGAAAAAATTAAGTGAATGTTGATTGTCTCTTTAAACCCCCAGGCACTTTTATCTGCCATTAAATTCAAAAAAAACAAATCACTCTCTGTTCCAAAAGGAACTAAGAATGCAGTCAAGAAGAGTAAAATAAAGCTGTAGATCAATAATACGAAATACGGAATTTTTGTCAGGATTCGAAACATTTAAATCAAATTAATCACTAGGTTTAGTAGCATATGAAATGAGATAGTTCTATATATTGTGGATATTTCAATTTTCTTGATGTTGTTTTCAGCTCTAATTATAATCGCTTTAAGAGAGAAAATCTCTATTTTTACAGCCTTATAGAAGCGGCTTTTTTCTTAGTGGGCCACTTCTTTCTTTAAAGGGTTAGGACAAATTGTTCTAACCCTTTTTTCATTTCTATATTATCCTTTTTTTGTGTTGAAATTAGCTTTCTTGGTGTTGTTTTTTTTCTTAGGATACTTTTTAGCTGATACGAAACTGGTAAAAATTCCTTTTAAGGATTTACCCTATATAGAAAAACTTTATGAGGTAGTAGATGATTAATACAGATAACGTTCTTCATGGATTCACTGATCTAAAAAACTTAGATTCTTTGGGGCCCATAGTCTTAAATCAAGCTAAGGGCATCTATGTTTATGATCAAGATGGAAAAAAATATCTTGATGCTAATTCGGGTTTATGGAATTCCGTCGTGGGCTTTGATCATCCTCGAATGATTGAAACAGCAAAAAAACAATATGAAAAATTTTCTGGCTACCATGCTTTTTTTGGAAGGATTTCTGAACCTGCCGTTCAATTAGCCGATAAGCTCATTGAAATATCCCCTTTTACAAGCGGCAAAGTTTTTTATACAAACTCTGGATCTGAAGCCAACGATACAACCGTTAAGCTTTTATGGTTTATTAATCGTCGCAAAGGAAAACCTAACAGAAGAAAAATCATTACGCGAATTAACTCTTACCATGGGGTGACTGCCGTTTCCGCTTCAATGACTGGCAAACCCTACAACAGTGAATTTGGTCTTCCTTTGGATGGTTTTTTACATGCAGCGTGTCCTCACTATTGGAAGTATGGCGAACCCAATGAAAGCGAGGAAGAATTCACCAAACGCATGGGAGAGGATTTAGAGAATTTAATTCAAAAAGAAGGACCTGAGACCATAGCTGGATTTTTTGCAGAGCCAGTAATGGGTGCAGGAGGTGTTATCCCCCCCTCACAAGGATATTTTGATGTAGTTCAAAAAATTTTAAAAAAATATGAAATTCCCTTTATTGCCGATGAAGTGATTTGCGGATTTGGTCGCACAGGAAACCTTTGGGGATCACAAACATACAATATTCAACCTGATATATTAATTGCCTCTAAGTGCATCACTTCAGGCTTTTTTCCTTTGGGTGCCGTCATACTGGGTGAAAAAATGACCCAAGAAATGATGGACGCTTCCTATCAAGCCGAGGAATTCTTTCATGGATTTACAGCGGGTGGTCATCCAGTTGGTTGTGCGCTAGCTCTAGAAGCCATTGATATCATCATTAATGAAAAGATGATTGAAAATGTTCAAAAATTAGAACCCCTTTTTATGGGCGCTCTGAAAAAGTTCGAGGAACTGGAGTTTATTGGTGAGGCCAGGGGCATTGGTTTAATGGGCGCCCTGGAAATGGTGCATGTCAAAAAAACTAAAACTCCATTTGACGGTTCTGTCTCTATTGGGGAACGAGTCGCTAATCAATGCATTCAAAATGGATTAATTTGTCGACCCCTAGGACCTTCAATTGTTCTTTGTCCTCCATTTATTACCTCAGAGGAAGAAATGGAAATAATTTTTGACACTCTTGATAAAACTTTAAGAAAAGTTTTTAGTGAAGTTAAATCTCTAGGATAACCGAACCGGTCGTTTTTCTATTCTCAATATCTGTATGAGCTTGAGCAACCTCTTCAAGTGGATATTTAGTAATCTGATCGAGTTTAATTTTTTCATTACTGATGAGTTCAAATAAATCTGCGCTAGCATTTTCTAACCAATTTCGATTAGCATAAAAATGAAATAAAGTTGGACGAGTGAGGTGGAAAGAACCAAAGGCTAAATCTGTCATTTGTAAATCTGTATAAGCACCAGAAGATTGGCCAAAACTTACAACTGTTCCATGACGCTTGAGCGCTTTGAACGAATTAAACATCGTATCTTTACCCACGCTATCGTAGACAACATCCACTCCTAATTGATTAGTTATTTCTTGAACCCTGTCTAAAAAATTTTCATTTGAGTAATTAATAGTTTCCTCATAGCCGTGGTTTTTAGCTAAATTGCATTTATCATCGTTTCCTGCCGTGCCAATAGCCTTGGCGCCTATGACTCTCATCCATTGACCAGCAATTAATCCAACACCGCCTGCAGCAGCATGAAATAAAATTGTATGATGAGGTTTAACTTCAAAACTATCTTTTAAGAGATATCGAACTGTTAAACCTTTAAGCATAGCGGCAGCGGCTTGATCAAAAGAAATAGCATCAGGAATTCTTACTACTAAATTGGCATCTAAAATTCGATGGGTAGAATAAGCGTTATTTGGTTGCGCATAAGCAACTCGATCGCCAATACGTAAGTTTACAACATCAGTGCCGACGGCCTCAATTGTTCCAGCTCCTTCAGAACCTAGAACCAAATTATTTTCTTGTGGCCATGGATAGAGACCTTTTCTAAAATAAATATCAATAAAATTGACTCCAATTGATTGGTTTTTGATTAAAACTTGGTTAGGTAAAATTTCTGGGAGTTGGAATTCTTGTTTTTGAAGGACGCCGATATCTCCGGGCTGAGTTGCTACAATGGAATACATGTCGATAGGTACGTTACCATATAATAATAGATCCCACTTGAAAATTTTTTTTTCAATACCAAATAAAAAATAACGAAAGTTGCCTGATGGAACTTTCTAGAAATAACGCAGGTTTATAACTGCACAAAAATTAACGCTTAAGGAGGTTAATTATGACTACATTTGACTTATCTCCCTTATGGAGATCATCTGTTGGATTTGATGAGTTTGACAGGCTCTTCGACTCCGTATTTTCAACAAATAATAAGGGTGTTTCTTACCCCCCTTATAACATCGTCAAGCACGATAAAAATATTTATCAAATCACTATGGCAGTTGCTGGGTTTGATCAAAACCAAATCAATATTTCTCAAGAAGGTAATTTACTTACTGTTAAAGGAGAAATGGGCAATGACAAGGATGAAGATAAAAAAGAATATCTTTATCGAGGTATTGCTAATAGGAACTTTGAGAGAAAATTTGAATTAGCTGATACTGTAAAGGTAATTAATGCTGATTTAAAAAATGGACTCTTGAGTATTGATCTGGAAAGAGAAATTCCTGAGCACCAGAAGCCTAGACAAATTAAAATTAACGCAGACTCTAAGTTATTATCTGCCTAAATAAAAAAAAGAGGAGGGCTGCTAGTATGCAGCCCTCACCTGAATTAATCTAATTGCGAAGCAACAAATTCCCAATTAACTAAACTATCTAAAAAAGCTTTTAAATAGTCAGGGCGTTTATTTCTGTAATCTATATAATAAGAGTGTTCCCAAACATCACATCCGAGAATTGGCTTCATACCATCAACAAGAGGGTTAGAGGCATTTGCAGATTTTGTAACTACTAATTTACCATTATCAATCGCTAACCATGCCCAGCCAGAACCAAATTGGGTTGTTCCTGCTTGAATAAAAGCTTCCTTAAATTGATCAATGCTTCCAAAATCACTGTTTAATCTTGTTTCTAACTCAGAAGGTATTGATCCTCCCCCATTAGGTTTCATACACTGCCAAAATAAAATATGGTTCCAATGCTGACCGGCATTATTAAAGATTCCTGCCATTGAAGCATCCTTTGAAGACTTGATAACGATATCCTCTAAAGAAGCGCCTTGTAATTCATTGTCTTTTAATAAGTTGTTTAGGTTAGTAACATAAGTTTGATGATGCTTGCCATGATGAAAATCGAGTGTCTCTGCAGACATATAAGGGGCTAAGGCATCATTTGCGTAAGATAAACTTGGTAATTCAAATGACATATTTATTTCCTTTAATTAAAATTCTTAATGCGTATTTTCTATCTTATTGTGTCTATTTTGACAACTATTAGGCAATGAGGTTATTATTATGGCTAAAATTTTAAGCATCCAATCAACGGTTTTAAACGATTTAGTTGGAAACCAAGCTGCCCGTTCAATTCTTAGACCTCTTAATCATGACCTAATTGAAGTCCCAACTATTATGCTGACATCTCACAAAGGTCAAAATTTGTCAATGCAACTTCATTCAATAGATTTAAATATCTCAAAGATTTTTACTAATGTCCAATCTACTTATAATATTCAACCAAACAATCTAACTATTATCGGTTATTTACCTTCCAAAAATTCAACTAAACACATTTCTCGTATTTTGAAAATTCAAAAGAATATTTTACTTGATCCTGTGATTGGCGATGTCGGCGTTGGAATGTACGTGGACACAGATGTGGCAAATTACTTTCAAAATATATTTATTAAAACAAAATATTTATCTGCTAATTTTTTTGAATGGTGTTTTTTAAACAAAAAAAATCTCAATCATTATCCCCTCTCAAAAATAGTGGATGATTTAAAAAAATTTTCACTTCACTATAAATCGACAGTTCTGATCAGAAGCGTCCCTTTTAAAAAAGAATTAATTAATCTTATCGCTAGCCCAAATGGAGTTTGGGGAATTAGAACGCCTGAAATCAAATTTAAAACTCGTTATCATGGTGCGGGCGA
>JAXOVD010000031.1:0-9344 GCA_036937365.1 Alphaproteobacteria bacterium | reverse complement strand
GATTATTAATAATATGTCCCAATTCATGAAAAAATATTGATTTCAATACATCTTCATCTTCAATTAATTTAATTAATTCAGTTGTAAAATAAATATTATCCTCAATTACAAAAGCATTAGGTTTTTCATCTGTAATTAAAAAACTATTGAATTCATTTTCACCTTTACTTAAATCATTAAAGTATTCTTCTGCAATGGGATCCCTAATAATCTCAATAGCAAAAACTTTAAAACTTATAAAAATTAAAAATAAATTAATTAGTATCTTCAACAGTTTTCTTTTTAATTTTTCTTCTATAGGATTTTTCTGTCTTTTCTTCGATTATATTTTTTTCAATATTTTCTTTTGATTTTATATTAATTTTTTCAAGAACCTTTTGGTCTATTTCAAATGTTTTAAAACCCAATTCCTTTTCAATCTTAATAAATTTGATTTCAAAAGATAATTTCAGTGATTTTACTCTATTAGTGATTTCTTTTTCATTATCTTTATAAAATTGATCATCTATTCTGATTTCATAAGATATATTTTCATCCAATGAATTAAGGTTTTTAATTAGAGACAATAGATTATGTATTACAATTGATTTTGTTTTCTTCAGCCCATTTCCATTACAACATTCACATTTATGATAAAAAGTTTCGTAAATGCTTTGTCCAATTCTTTGACGTGATATTTCCATAAGTCCAAATTGTGAGATTTTCGTCATTTGAACTCTCGCTCGATCTTTATAAAAAAGTTCTTTGATTTTTCTTTCTACTTTATTGTTATTTCCAGAAATGCTCATATCAATAAAATCGATGACTATTAATCCTGCTATATTTCTAAGTTGTACTTGTTTGAATATTTCATCACAAGCCTCTAGATTTGTATTCAGAGCAGTAATTTCTATATTTTTTTCCGACGTAGATCTTCCTGAGTTGATATCAATACTGGTTAGAGCTTCAGTGGGGTTTATAACTAAATAACCACCAGATTTCATATATATATTTTCTTCACTTAGAGAATTAATAGGATTTTTAATTCCATAACTCTCAAAAAGTGGAAATTTATCTTTATACAATGTTATCTTTTTATTTTTGTTTACGCTGAATTCATCTTCTAATTTTTTATAATCTTTTAGAGTTTTGGAATCAGAAAAAATAATTTCATCAACCGACCTTTGGTTGAGATCTCGTGCTATTTTAATTAGGGGAGTATCTAATTCAGATATCAATTTCGGTGCTTTTGACTTTAAAGTATCTTCTCTGATTTTTGTCCATAGTTTTCTAAGGTATGAAAAGTCTGCGATAATATCTTCATCTTCAGCAGAAATAGCGTTAGTTCTAATAATGATGGACATTCCTTCAGGTAAATTAAAACCATCATGGAGTTTTTTTAATCTTTTTCTATCATTTGGATTTGATATTTTTTTAGAAACCCCACCGTTTGATGAGTTATTAGGGAGTAAAACACTGTATCTTCCTGGAAGTGAAATAAACGTTGTAATTGCAGCCCCTTTATTTCCTCTCTCCTCTTTGACAATTTGAATTAATAAAACTTGATCTTTTTTAATTACATCTTGAATTTTGTATTTTCTATAAAAAGATAAAAATTGTTTCTTGGTTTGTTTTTCATCCTCCACTTCTTCATTTCGATTATTTGAGTCATCAATTATCTTTTCATTGTGAGGTATCTTAAAATAACTTGGATGTATCTCATCAAATGGAAGAAATGCTTTTTTTTCAGATCCAAAATCAATAAAAGCGGCTTGTAAAGATGGTTCTACTCTTGAAACAATACCTAAATATATGTTATTTTTTTTACTTGATATTAATTCGTCAGAATAGTCGAAATAATTGATATCTTGACCGTCTGTGGCGATGATGCATAGTTCTGAATTGATGCTTCCATCAATGAAAATTCTTTTTGACATGTGTGTAAATCCTTTTGGTATGATAAATTAATAGTAGATTGAGAATTATCTAATATGAAACTTTTTAAATTAGTTAAATACATTTTTTTATTATTTGTATTAGGCGTATCAGTCATGATTATTTTCTTGTGGAATATCCAAGAAGATTTGCCTGATTCAAATATATCTGAATATTTCCCAAATGAAATAACTAAAATTTACGATAATAATTATGATTTATTGTATCATGTTGGAGCTCGAGATAGGTTTTATATCGAGTATGAAGACATACCCACTGAGATGATTCAGGCAATCATTTCAGCTGAAGATAAAACTTTCTTTCAACATCAAGGTTATGATGTAGGAGGTATTATCAATGCTTTTATAGTTAATTTAAAGAATATCTATTCTAAGAATAACAATAATTATGTAGGTGCATCCACAATCACACAACAATTAGTAAAAAATATTTTACTAAATAATGATCAAACCATTACAAGAAAAGTTAAAGAATTAATTTTATCTATAAGAATTGAAAATAATTACTCCAAGGAATTTATTTTAGAATTATATTTAAATGAGATTTATTTTGGCAGAAGGTCTTATGGAATAGCATCAGCCGCAAATAATTATTTTAATAAATCTATTTTTGACTTAGATATTCATGAATTTGCATACTTAGCAGCTTTGCCTAAGGGTCCAAATAATTACGATCCATCGAAAAACTATCAAAAAGCATTTGATCGTAGAAATTATGTTTTAAAACAAATGTTTTTAAATTCATTCCTTAATGAAACAGAATTAGAATTATTTTCTAGTAAAGAAATTATCTTATCTAAAAAAAATATTAAAAAATATAATCTTGATTATAAGACTGATTATATTCTTCAACAACTTTCCCAAAATTCAATAAGCTCGAATGCATTCTATATTCAATCAACTATTGATCAAAATTTACAAAATATAGCTGAGAAATCATTACTAGATAATCTATTATCTTTTGAAAAAAAATATAAGAAATGGTCAGGTAGCTTTAAAGATAAAAATAAAATTCAAGAACTTAATTATTCTCCTCATTGGTTCATAGGTAAAGTTGAAAAAATTCATACTAATAGTGTTGATTTAAAATTGATAAATACTGGAGAAGTTGTAAAAGTCATGGATGATTTAAATTTATTTGGTCCTGATAAACAAAAACCATCATCCTTTTTAGCCCTTGATGAATATGTATATTTAACGCTAATTGATGATCAATATTACCTAGCACAGGATTTAGATATAAATGGATCTGTGCTAGTTATGGATCCCTTTAATGGCAACATTTTGGCCATGGTGGGGGGCACTAATTATAAAAAAAGTAATTTTAATAGAGCAACCCAAGCTTTTAGACAACCTGGATCTTCTATAAAACCTTTCATTTATGCCAGTGCACTGGAAAATAAACTTTATTTACCAAATAGTTTAATATTAGACTCAAATGTCTTACTAGAGCAGGGACCTAACTTGCCAATATGGATCCCCAAAAACTACTCTGATCAGTCATATGGAGAAATGACATTTAGAAAAGCCTTAGAAAATTCAAATAATTTGATCACTTTAAAAATAGGATTAGATCTTGGTATCAATCAAATTTCAAATTTTTTTGAGGATATAAATTTATATAAAAAAAATGAAAATAAAGACGTTTATTCATCTTTATTAGGGGCGATAGAAAATAATTTATTAAATATCACTAAAACATATTCTATTTTTTTGAATGGTGGTTATCTAGTAGAACCAAATATAATTAAAAAAGTAGTATCTGATCAAGGAGAGTTGGTTGCTAATCAAGATTACTATTCTTGCAATTTTTGCAATTTTGAAATTTCCGATCGCTCCTATAGAAAACCACAATTTCAAAGTAATCAGGAAAGTGTTATTTCACCTCAGACTTCATTTCAAATATTAAGTATTTTAAGAGGGGCTGTTGAAAGAGGCACGGGAAAATCTTTAAATAATATTCAATATCCTATTGCTGGAAAAACAGGAACAACTAATGATAGCAAAGACTTGTGGTTTTTTGGACTTACGCCCAAGTTTGTAGTTGGTGTGTATGTAGGTTACGATATCCCCAAAAAAATAGGATATAGAGAAACAGGGTCTTCTGTTGCCTTGCCAATATATAAAAGTTTTATGGAAACTTACCTAAAAGAACATGAGGATAACCAGAACATAGACTTCTTTATACCTAATGATATTATCCTTAAAAAAGTTGATGCAAATACTGGTAAATTTGAAAGTGAAAACTCTTCAATTATTGAGTATTTTACAAAAGATCAACTTGAAACTATAAATAACCTTAATAAAGTAAATAGTATTGGCGGTATTAACTAATGGATAAGTTCGAATTAATTAATTTAATGAAAGATATTCAGGATCTTTTAATAGTCACAAGGAGGGGTCTTTGACTATGATCAGTCCGTTAAAAGGATCGAGGAAATAAATGAAATACTTTCTAACCCCGATAATTGGAGCGATATCGCTTTAGTTAATAAGTCTCAAACAGAACTTAAGTCTTTAAAAAATATTATAAATAACTTTGATGAATTAAGTCAATTATTTGATGATTATAAAGATTTTGTTGAAATTTATGAAAGTCTTGATTTGAATGATAAAAATGAACTTACTACTAATTTAGAGCAGCTTAATAAAAATTTAGAAAAACTTAAAATTCAATCTTTGTTAAATGGTGAGACTGATGATTGTAACTGTTTTGTAGAAATTCATGCTGGGGCAGGGGGCACGGAAAGTCAAGATTGGGCCGAAATGCTAATGAGAATGTATGAAAGGTACGCTGAAAAGTATGACTACAATTGTAGTATTATTGATTATCAAAAGGGAGAAGAAGCTGGAATAAAGAATGCAACTCTGTTAATTTCGGGCTTTAAATCTTATGGATATCTAAAAAAAGAGTCTGGTATTCATCGATTAGTTAGGATATCTCCATTTGACTCAAATAAGCGCCGACATACAAGTTTTTCAAGTGTTTGGGTATATCCTGAAATTGATGAAAATATCGAAGTAGAAATTAACCCTAAAGATCTTCGAATCGATACTTATCGAGCGTCAGGAGCAGGTGGACAGCATGTTAATAAAACCGATAGCGCCGTAAGAATAACTCATTTGAAATATAATGTTGTTGTTCAAAGTCAAAATGAGCGTTCACAACATCGCAATAGAGATACCGCAATGAAAATGTTAAAATCCAGAATTTATGAAATTGAATTAGAAAAGCAAAATGTGGAAAAAAAGAAAGAAGAAAGTAATAAAAAGGAAATTGGATGGGGCAATCAAATAAGATCATATGTATTGCATCCATATAAGATGGTCAAAGATCTTCGCACAAATCATCAAACTTCAAATACTGATGCTGTTCTCGATGGTAGTATTTTTGATTTTTTAGAGGCAAGTCTTTTGGATGTTTAAAAAAATTTCTTTCTTAGTTTTTTTTATTTTTTTTTCAAATAATTTGCTTTCATATGACTATGGATTTGACTCTGATAATACATCTATTGATTTAAAATTCGAAGGTGAGCAAATTAGTGAAATAAAGTTTGATTATTTAAATAACAATCAAAATAATTTTGGAATTATCAAATTTAATAAAGAAGAAATAGATATTACATTGAATACAAATATGATTTCTTTTGAAGAATTTAAAAAGTATTTTCCAAAACCTCAAAATAATCAAAAATTAAATAAAAAAATTATCTTTACTTGGGATATTGGTGAATTAATAGTTTCTGAAAATTATTCATTATTTTCAAACAAATTAGAATTTACTTATGATAAAGGCTTTGAAGCACTTACTTTTTTTGACTCTAAAAAAGATTTCGAACTTTCAATCCTTCCTAATATGGATGGTGATAAACAAATCTATATTTCATCACGAAATGCAGGTCAATTTTTTTATGCTCAAAAGATTTCCAAAGATATGTTAGGGGGTGTTTTGATAGGTAAAGGTACTTTTAGAAGATTTGATGATTATGACCTAACAATTAAGGTTAAAGATTTTAGTATAGATAAAGAAGCTAAGTTTTATAATTTGATACTAACATCCCGTTTGCTAGATGTTTTTTCTCTCTTACAAAACAAACAAGATCAATTTAACTATTTAGAGGTCCCTGTACAAAAAAAAGGAAAAATATTCAATATTGATCATGCAATGATGCTTGGAGGGACAGTGGCCTTTTCTTTTAAAGGAGAAGCAAATCCTAGTCAAAAAACTGCTAAAATTAATGGAACTTATGGCCCCCTGTATCTCTTTGAAAAAAACTTTAGTGAAGTTCCTTTTTTAAAAGAATTATTTGGCAAAAATGTTGAAGAGAGCTTGTTAGCCGCAGATTTTAAGGTTGTAAAAAATGATAATAAAACTGATTTTATTTTTAATCCTTTATCGATTTTAACTCCTGGTAAAACTAGAAATTTTTTTGATATTTGGGAGTAATTTACTTTAAAATTTTTTGAATTTTATCTCCAACTGATAGATTGCCAGAATTGATAATCTCAGCCCTTACACCACTTTTATTCACTAACATTTTAACTAAACTTGGTATTTTGAGTCTGTCTTGCAGGTATTTACAAGGTTGACATATTTCATGAATTTTAAGAGTTATTCCGTTTATTTTTATTTGCTTATTTATGAGTTCGTTTAGATCTATGCCAGATACAATGATATTTCTTCTGAAATCTTTAGGTTCTATATTTTGTCTTACTTGTTTGTTGAAATTGTTTATCTCTTCTAAGTTTATTAATGTCACCTGTTCTTTTTTTTCTTTAAAATTTCCATAATATCGATCGTTAACAATACCTTTTCCTTTTTCTAGATAGGCTTGATTTACGTAAAATGTATTCGCTTCACTGGTATTAGTTATGCTGATTGCTTCAATTTTTCCCATTTTTCAATATATTTGCTTTATTTATTCAATATAATTTAATTATGGAAGATAACACTAATTTATACAACCAAAGAAATATATTAATTCGTAATTTTCTGATTTTTTCTCGATTGGCTCCTTTGGTTACTAGTTTAATTGGATCTATTTTGATTAATAAGATATTTTTAAAACCAGCTAATTTAATTAATCTTGATTTTATCTTAATATTTCTTTCCCTTTATTTGGTTCTTTATGTTTTTATTTCCCATACAAAGACACTTTGTGAGCAATTAGCAATTGTTAATCAAAAAATAGACTCTCATAACGACTCATAGGTTTAACGCCGTATCCAATTTAAATTTTTCTTCTTTTATAAAGTATTATAGTTTATAAAAGAACAAAATATGAACAAAAATGATGGAGATATTGAAGGGGGTTTAACTCCTATTCCTTATCTATTATCAAGGATTTCCGCTGGCTTTCCCTCCCCAGCTGATGATTATATAGAAAATAACCTAAGCCTTTCAGAGTTGCTGATTAGAAACCATTTATCAACCTTTTTAATGAAAACAAGCGGCGACTCCATGATAGATGTGGGTATTAACGATGGAGATATTTTAGTAGTTGATCGCAGTATTGAAGCTAAAAATAGAGATATTGTTATTGCAATATTAGAGGGTAATCTGACTGTAAAACGTTTGCTGTTTAAAACAAACGGCCTAGTAGTTCTAAAATCAGAAAATACAGCCTATAAGGATATTAAGATACCCGAGTCCACCGATTTAGAAATATGGGGAGTGGTGACTAGTGTTATTCACCAATTCATTAAATAAATGAATGTTATAGCATTAGTAGACTGTAACTCATTTTATGCCTCATGTGAGACTATTTTCAAACCTCATCTAAAAGATAAACCTGTAGTGGTTCTTTCAAATAATGATGGTTGCGTCATTGCAAGAAGTTCTCTGGCAAAAAAAGTTGGAATTAAAATGGGTGTTCCTTTTTTTGAAGTTAAAAAAATAGTAAAGCAGCACAATGTAAAAGTTTTTTCTTCTAATTATACTTTATATGCAAATATTTCTTCCAGGGTGATGGGAGTATTGGATAATTACTGTGATGAATTAGAAGTGTATTCAGTAGATGAGGCTTTTTTGATCTTCAATAAGCACTCTGAGAGAAGTTTTTTTGAGCGAGCTAGTCAGATTAAAAAAACTGTTAAAAAATGGATTGGAGTCCCGGTTAGCATAGGTATAGCGGAGAATAAAACTCTATCCAAGATAGCTAATCATTTAGCCAAAAAAGATGAACTTGGAACACAAATAGTAGAGTTATTAGAACAAAAACAAATAGAAATAGCATTAAAAGTACTAGAGGTAGGAGACATCTGGGGAATTGGGAGTAGGATTTCAAAATTTCTTCAATCTCATTCAATACAAACAGCTTATGATTTGTATTCCTCCGACCCACGTTGGGTGCGACAGCATTTAGGAGTAGTGGGAGAGAGAACTTACCGGGAGTTACATGGTGAGATGTGTTTTCCTATTATAGAGAGCCCTGAAGCAAAAAAACAATGTCGTGTATCGAGATCATTTGAGAGCTATGTAGAAAATTTCAAAG
Source organism: Alphaproteobacteria bacterium (assembly GCA_036937365.1). Lineage (GTDB taxonomy): Bacteria > Pseudomonadota > Alphaproteobacteria > HIMB59 > HIMB59 > HIMB59. The sequence continues at coordinate 916 of JAXOVD010000031.1, read as the reverse complement.
AACTTGAACAAAGGGTTATTTCTTATGCAACACGTGCATCTGAAAAAATAAGATCAGATCAATTACAGGCAAAAAAAATAACAGTTTTTATTCGCTCCAATAAGTTTAATCAAAAGAATCAACCTTATTATGGAGATAAAACTTATAATTTTATTTCACCTACTAACGACTTATTTGAAATAGTTCGAATGGCAGTGAAGGCCTTGGGTTGTATTTATAAGTCAGGAATAAAATACAAGAAGGCGGGAGTTTTGCTATCTGATTTAAGTAGTGAGGGTACTTATAACCGTGATTTATTCTTTCAGAGATCGGAAAAAGATATTTTAAAAAAATTAAAGGTAAATCAAGTTTTTGATCGATTGAATAGCAGGTATGGTAGCGGGACTATTTGTATAGCAAAAGAGAACTATGAAAAATTCTATCTTACGAGAAGAAAAAATTTAAGTCCCGCTTACACCTCGAGTTTCTATGAGCTGCCTATAGTTAATTAATTAACTGCAGGAATAGCTGAAAGAGACTCTTCAAAAGCTTTAGTATCAAAAGAGTCCTCGGCTAAGTTGCCAGAGAAATAATCCATGTATGCCTGCATATCAAAGTGACCATGACCACAAAGATTAAACAAAATAGATTTTGATTTTCCTTCCGCTTTACATTTCAAAGCTTCATCAACAGCACCTTTGATAGCATGAGTAGCTTCTGGCGCGGGCATGATTCCTTCTGTTCGAGCGAATTGGATACCAGCCTCTAAACATTCTTTTTGACCATAAGCACGGGGTTCCACATGACCATGATGGACTAAGTGACTTAACATAGGTGCCATGCCATGATATCGCAAACCACCCACATGAGTTGGTGAGGGCATGAAATCAGATCCTAGCGTATGCATTTTCATCAGCGGAGTTGATTTCATCGTATC
>JAXOVD010000030.1:0-9441 GCA_036937365.1 Alphaproteobacteria bacterium | reverse complement strand
AAGTGGGCTGAATAAATATTTCCAAAGTTTCCACTCGGAACTACAAAGCTATCAATATCGTGATTTAGATAGGCCCAAGCATAATAAATAGATTGGGGTAAAATCCTAAACCAATTAATAGAATTTATAGCTGTAAACTGATATTTAGTATTTAATTCATGGTCATTAAATGTTTTTTTAACCAAAGTCTGACAATCATCAAAGCTCCCTTCAAGGGCGATATTGTGGACATTATCGGCGCCACTAGTGGTCATCTGTTTTCTTTGAAAAAGAGAAGTGGCATTATGAGGGTGTAAAATAAATATATTGATATTTTCAATACCTTTAAAAGCATGAATGGCTGCAGAGCCAGTATCTCCTGACGTAGCTCCCACAATAATTAATTTTTGATTTTTTTTTCTTAAATAAAGTTCATAAATTTTAGCCAAAAGACACATAGCATAATCTTTAAAAGCCAGTGTTGGACCATGAAATAGATTTAATAATTGATTTTTACCCAGCTTTGTAATGGAGACAATACCTTCATCGAAATTTTGATATGCGCTTGAAATAAGTTGTTTAATTTCTTCTTCAGAAAATAAATCTTTTAAATAAGGATTTAAAATAAAATAGGCAATATCTCTATAATCTGCATTTTTAAGCTTTTTTATTTCCTCCATTGCAAACTTGGGAATTTCACTTGGAATGAACAATCCTCCATCAGGGGCTAAGCCATAACTCAAAACTTGTTCAGAACTAAAAAATATCTGATTATTTCGGGTGCTAATATATTTCATTGAACAAATCTGCTATTTAAATGTTTTAAAAAATATGAAGAATTTAATGGCTCTCCAGAAATATTTTGTAACATTTCATCTGATGAATATAAAGAGGCCTTTTGATGAACATTAGATTTTAACCATTCTGTTACTATTTTAATGTTATCAATATTTACATGATCTATAAAAGATTGGTATCCGGGGCAGTTAAATTTAATTTGTGAAGATATCATCGCACCAATTGCATAGGTTGGGAAATATCCAAATATTCCCTCATACCAGTGAATATCTTGCAAGACGCCCACGGTGTCGTTAGGCAGATCGATATCTAAATATTCTTTATAATACTGGTTCCAGAGATTATGAATGTCTTTAAATTGAATTTTGTTATTAAAAATTTTCTTTTCTATTTCATATCGAATAAAGATGTGAATAGGATAAGAAAACTCATCTGCACTCACCCTAATCGGATTTAATCGTACTGTATGGTAATGATCAATAAAGGATTGATACATTTCTTGAGATCCATCAAAGATTTGATTGAATAAATGAAAATATGATTTTGATTTAAAAATATGATTTTCATAAAACAAAGACTGACTTTCATGAACACTTAAGCTTCGAGCCTGTCCAATAGGCTCATATAAAAAATCCGAAGGTCGATTTTGTTCATATACCCCATGTCCGGTTTCATGAAAAAGAGCAGATAGAGTTTCTAAAATATTATTTTCAAATCTTGTAGTAATCCTGACATCCTTATTAGCTCCACCACAAAAGGGATGAATTGACTGATCAATACGACCATAATCAAAATTAAAACCTAATTCTTTTAACTTTTGATTAGTCTTTTCAAAAATTTTATCTTTTGACACATTTGTTTTCGAGATGGTTGGATTATCTATTTTTTCAAGGTTTTGATATTGAGGAATTATGTCCGATTTAATAACTTCAAATAGACTATCTATTTTATTTGAATTGTAATCGCGATCATAATTTGAAATTAATGCATCATAGGGGCTCAAATTCAATGGATTTGATAGCTGATTTGCCTCTTCATGAACAAGTAAAAGTAGTTCATCAAAATCTTTTTCAATTAGGGAAACATCATTTTTTTCTCTAGCCTCTCTCCATAAATGTTCACATTTTAATTTTTTCTTTATTAATTGTGATTTTAGTTCAACATCAACAGCATTTTCTTTAATAACAATATTTTCCATGAGCAATAAATTCTTCTTATCATGGTCATTTAAATTTTTAGTTTTATTTAGATTTATCTCTTCGATGATATTTTGGTCTCTGAGTTCTTTGTCAATATATTCAGCTAAAATTGACATTTGTTCTGAACGAGACTCTATGCTTTTAGGGGGTAAGTTTGTGGCATTATCCCAAAAAAGTATTCCGTTAATATCATTTAAAACGTAATAATTTTTGAAGTATCTTTTTAATTTATCCATGATGCTTTCTTCTAATTATTAATATCATGATTACGCTTGAGAGGCTTAGCAAAAACCAAGTTATAGAATAATTAAGATGGTTATTTCTTAAAAAAGCAAGAGGGGTAACATCCGACTTAATTCTCGGATCAAATAATACAAAATAGTATTTTGACAAGAAATCATGATTAAAAAAATCTTCTAAATCAGATTTTACGACAGAAAACCAAATATTTTTTTGAATTTGATTTTCAGGAACAAAATAAGGTTTGCTGTCATCAAATTGCCTTGTATAAACACGAAAGTTCTCATAATTTTCTATCCTATTTAAAATACTTAAAATTAAAGAGTCATCTTTGGTCGGCAACCAACCTAAGTTAATCACGGAATAACTTTTACCCAAATGGTTGATAGGAAGAATAGCATGAAAACCAACTTTGCCTTGCTGAGTCTTAGACTCTAAGAAAATTGGTTGATTAATAACATTATAATCATCATTTAAATTTACTGCTACTAGCTCATTATATTCCTTCGATTGATTAAATAATTGTGGGTTTCTAAAAGAGTTTTCAATATTTTCAATTAATTCATTCTTCCAGTTAAGTCTGTATAGCTGCCATACTCCTAGAATAAAGGTTACCAAACTAATAAATAAAAAAAAATACGTAAGAGATCTGAGCTTCATAAATTATATGTATTAAAAGATAAAGTAGTGAGTGAGAAGAGTATTATCTTCCCCACCAGTAAATAGCTATATATAAAAATAGCCAAACTACGTCAACAAAATGCCAGTACCATGCGGCAGCCTCAAAACCGAAATGTCTTTCCGGAGTTAAATGACCTTTTCTTGCTCGCATTAAGCATACAAGTAAGAAGAGTGTTCCTACCAAAACGTGGAAACCATGAAAACCTGTAGCCATATAAAAGGTTGATGGGTATATACCCTCAGTAAAACCAAAGGTTGCATGTTGATACTCATAAATTTGTAATAAAGTAAAAATACCTCCTAAAAATACAGTAAGGTACAAACCTTGAAGAGCTTCTTCATTATGTCCTTCTCTGACCGCATGATGAGCCCAAGTACATGTCGTACCGGATAACAAAAGTATCAAAGTATTTAAATAAGGAATATCCAGTGGGTCAAATGTTTCTATGCCCTCAGGTGGCCAGATCCCAATTCCAAGAGAACCTGAGAATACATCTTTGTAATCCTCTATAAAAGCTTTAGGAAGTAAACTCGCATCAAAAAAGGCCCAAAAGAAGGCCACAAAAAACATTACTTCAGAAGTAATGAACAGGGCCATTCCCCATCTTAAACCTGTTTCTGTAATTGGATTGTGAACTTTCAGAAAAGTACTTTCTTTAATAATGTCTCTCCACCACATAAACATGGTAAAGAGGATCAGACCTAATCCTACTAACATTGGCCATAGCATTTCATAATGCATGTAAAGAATTACACCAGATACGAGAAATAAGGCAGAAAAGGAGCCAACTAAAGGCCAAGGGCTGGGATTAACAAGATGATACTGATGTTTTTTTTCTGAGTCCTTAAATGTTAAGTCAACCATAGATTACCATTTCATTCTTTTTTCTCAAAAAAGGTATATGACAAAGTGACATTCTTCACTTTTTTAGCCTCTGGGTCGTCTAAAATAAGAGGGTCAATATAAAAAGTCACTGGGAATTCTATAACTTCTCCAGGTTGAATTTCTTGATCTTGAAAGCAAAAGCATTCTATTTTAAGCAAGTAAGGTCCTATTTTAGGCGGCAAGACATTAAAAATAGATGTGCCCGTATTTGGAATTGATGAATTGTTCTTAGCTCTAAAAGTGACATCATATTTTACACCTTCAGTAATGATCATCTTCTTCGGGGCTTCAAAGTTCCAATCAAGTCCATTGTTTACTTGAGTTGAAAAAACAACATTCATTTCTAATTCACCCATGTTTGGATCGACTTGTTCGATGAGCATATCAGTTTCTTGGTTAAACCCTTGAAAACCAGTGAGATCACAAAAAAGTTTATACAATGGAACTGAAAAAACCACCAAACCTGACATAAAAACCAGGATGAAAATTAATAATCCAAGTGTTTTATATTTGCTAGAGCTTTTCAAATACCAGATTTAATTCTCTGAATAGTAATAAAATAAAAAGCAGCAACAAGACAAAGCAAGATTGCTAAAACAATTAGATTTTTTTTCTTTTTATTCATTTAAAAAAAACGATCAATTACTGTGAGGAAAAAAATTAAGAAGAGATAAATGATTGAAAAGCCAAATAGTTTAATTGAGTCTTTTTTTAAATTTTTTGACTTGTTGAGTTTAAAAAGTTGAAATGCAAAATAACTGTTAAGAAGATTTGAAGTAATAAAAAATATCATTCCGACAAAACCAAATATAAAAAGGAGGTTGGTCGACACAATCATTAAGAACGTATAAATATTCATCATTGTTAAAGTTTTCTTAATACCATGTTTGACAGGGTACATAGGGACATCTGCATTGGAGTAATCTTGATTTCTGTAAATTGCTAATGCCCATGAATGTGGAGGAGTCCACAAAAAGATAATAAGACAAAGAATAATTGGATATAAAATCATTTCATTTGAAATACTAATCCATGCAATAACGGGAGGAAGTGCCCCTGCTAGCCCGCCGATTACTATATTTTGAGCAGTGCGGTGTTTTAGATACATTGTGTAGAAAACAGAATAATAAAGGATGGTAAATGCTAAAAGAATTGCTGCTTGAATATTGGTAAAGAAGAATAAGGCCACGACAGAAAAAAAAGAAAAGACCAAACCAATGGCTAAAGCAGTATTGGCTGAAATATTCCCTGCCGGAATAGGTCTAAACTTTGTTCGGTCCATTTTGGAGTCGATTATTCGATCATGCCACATATTTAAGATGGCTGATCCTGATGCACCCATTGCGATAAGCAGCAAGCTAATACCCTTAATTACAAGTGATTTATCAGAAGGAGCAACAAGCATTGCACATAAAGCAGTAAATATAACTAAAGAAATAACTCCAGGCTTAATTAAAACGTATACCTGCTTTAATAAATGCAATAGAGAGGGAAAATTAATTCCTACGCTTGATGTAAGCAGTTGTTCTTGTCTGTTTTTATTTACAGCCACAAATTAATTCTTTACTTCAGGCAAAGTGTCAAATTGGTGATATGGAGGTGGAGAAGGTAGCGTCCATTCTAATGTTTTTGCTCCCTCACCCCAAGGATTGGCTTCAGCTTTCTTACCGCTAATTAAAGCAATAATCATGACAACCAAGAAGAGTAGAAACGAACCAAAAGATATGTACGATCCCAGAGAAGATATAGCATTCCAACCTGCATAAGCATCTGGATAATCTGGTATTCTTCTTGGCATACCAGCTAATCCTAAAAAGTGCTGAGGGAAGAAAGTTAAATTAACTCCTGCAAAAAATAACCAGAAGTGCAATTTTCCGAAGAATTCAGAATATTGTTTTCCAGTCATTTTACTAAACCAATAGTATATTCCAGCAAAGATGCCGAAGACAGCACCCATACTTAATACATAGTGGAAGTGAGCAACGACGTAATAAGTATCATGAAGAACAACATCAACACCTGCGTTAGCAAGAATAACTCCAGTAACCCCACCAAGAGTAAATAAGAAAATAAATCCAAGAGCAAATAACATTGGAGTAGTAAAAGTTATGGAACCTCCCCACATTGTAGCAATCCAACTAAAGATTTTTACACCCGTTGGAACAGCAATTACGATAGTGGCAAGCATGAAGTAAGCTCTTACATTGGCACTAAATCCGACTGTATACATATGGTGCGCCCACACTACAAAGCCAATGAAACCAATTGCAACCATGGCATAAGCCATTCCTAAGTATCCAAAAACAGGTTTCTTTGAAAAAGTAGAAACAATATGAGAAATGATACCAAAGGCAGGAAGGATCATGATGTAAACTTCAGGATGTCCAAAGAACCAGAAAAGATGTTGGAAAAGAACAGGATCTCCCCCTCCGGCTGGATCAAAAAAGGTAGTTCCAAAGTTACGGTCTGTTAAAAGCATAGTAATAGCCCCTCCTAGAACGGGAACAGCTAATAGAAGAAGAAAAGCAGTAACTAACATCGCCCATGCAAATAAGGGCATCTTATGAAGAGTCATCCCTGGGGCCCTCATATTAAGAATAGTTGTAATGAAGTTTACCGCACCCAAAATTGAAGAGGCTCCAGCTAAGTGAAGAGAAAAAATAGCCATATCTACAGCGGGTGAGCTATGCCCAGTAATGGAACTTAAAGGAGGATATATGGTCCATCCTGTCCCTGCACCGCTTCCAACAAACATTGACCCTACTATTAAAAGTAATGATGGAATAAGTAACCAAAAGCTAATGTTATTAAGTCTTGGAAATGCCATATCAGGAGCACCAATCATCAATGGAACAAACCAGTTTCCAAATCCACCAATCAGAGCGGGCATGACAACAAAGAAAATCATTAAGAGTCCATGAGCCGAGATAATCACGTTCCACATCTGGCCATCGGTTACAACTTGCATACCAGGGTCTGCGAGTTCCATTCTCATAATTACAGATAAGGCTCCCCCGATAATCCCAGCAACTATTGCGTACAAAAAGTAAAGCGTACCTATATCTTTATGGTTAGTGGAAAAAAACCATCGGACAAAAAAGTTGGGCTTATGATCGTGATGATCGTTTGGTGATGTAGCAATTGTGCTCATAGTTTGTTCTCCTCTACTTCTAATTTAATTAAATCATTTTTCGATAAAACTAGCTCTTCTTCAGGGCTAGCAATCGGCTGAATATCTTCGTTAATGGCATAATTATTTTTGGCTTCATTCACCCAAGCCATAAATTCATTTTCTGGCAGGACTTTTACAACGACAGGCATAAAACCATGCCCAGTTCCACAAATCTCAGAGCATTGACCTCGATAAGTTCCTGGCTCTTTGACGTTGACCCAAGTTTCATTTAGCCTTCCCGGAACAGCATCAGTTTTAATTCCCATGGATGGAACGGCCCAACTATGCAAAACATCACCAGCAGTAATTAGAATTTGCACATTTTTATTAGCAGGAATAACAAGAGGATTATCAACGGTCAACAATCTAAGATCTCCTTCTTGTAAGTCTTCATCTTGTATCATGTAGCTTTCAAAATAGAAGTCTCCATGATCAGGGTATTCATACTCCCAATACCACTGATGACCGATTACTTTGACAGTCATGTCGTATGTGTCAGATTTCTCTTGTTTATAGAGTAATTTAAAGGATGGGATAGCAATAACCACAAGGATTACAACGGGAAGTGCTGTCCATAAAACCTCTAGAATTGTGTTATGCGTAGTAGTAGAGGGTGTTGGGTTTCTCTTAGCGCTGAATCGAAAAGATACATAAAACAATAAGAAAAGAACAAAAAGAGTAATTACAGTCATGATGATTAGGATAAGATCGTGGAGATCAATCACTTCTTGCATTAAATCTGTTGCAGGGTTTTGAAAACTTAGCTGCCAATCATTCGCGGAAGCAAATAAGTTAGTGGTAAAAAAAACAAAAATAGAACCAAATAAATATTTCATAGAAAACATATTAGTATTCTATTCTAAGCAGTATATTGACAGGTTGTCGCTAAAAACCTTGTTTTCTATGAAAAAAAATGAAAGGTCAAACTAAGTGCGGCAATAACTGCCGTATCTGCTTTTAAAATTTGGCTTCCTAATTTTATATTGAAGAAATTTTTTGAATTAGCTTTGATAAATTCTCTTTCTTCATTTACAAACCCCCCCTCGGGCCCAACAATAACCAAAATACTATCAGTAAAATCCTCCTTGGGGACCTCATCAATTGAAATTCCTTTGAGGTTTTCATCAAACATTAAAACATTTGATGACTGGAGAAGTTTTTTTTGATTGGTAAGTTTTTCAATTTGAAAGATTGTAGGAAGAGATAGTCTACCTGATTGCTGTGCGGCTCCCACACTGTAGGCTTCATACTTTGATAAATTTATTTTACTCACTACAGTTCTCTGAAATTTAGTGGGAAAAAGATTTTTGATGCCTATCTCTGTAGATTGTCTGACAACAGACTCACTATTCAAATGTTTAATAGGAGAAAAGAGAAGACTGATATTCGATAGATTTTTAGGTGGTAAAGTTTGATCTAAAACTTCAGCGATAAGAGTATTTTTTTTGATATCAATTATTTTAGCATGCCATTCACCATTTTTTTCATTAAATAAATTAATTTGTTCGCCAATATTTAATCGCATTACTTTGATAAGGTGGATATAGTACTTTTCTTCTAAATGATAAGTGTTACCCTTAACTAAATTTGATTTATTATAAATTCTCTTCATGAACGATATAAGACAGGATAATTTACTTTTTAAAATTTTTCCAATATTTACCCACCCATATATTTTAATTATGAGATTGGATAGACCTATTGGTTTTATTCTTTTATTTTACCCAATATGCTTTTCGATTGTTGCTTTTTCTGATCTTAATTTAAAAATTGTCACTTTATTAATAATCTTTTTTATCGGATCAATAGTCATGCGTTCTGCAGGATGTATTATTAATGACCTACTTGATCGTGATATAGATAACAAAGTTCACAGAACACAAACTAGACCTTTGGTATCTAATGCTCTATCTATCAAAAATTCAATTATCTGTTTAATCGCATTATTGAGTATTGGTTTATTTGTCTTACTTCAACTAAATTTACCATCAATTATTTTAGCCCTAGTTATTGTTCCTTTGGTATTTCTATATCCATTGGCCAAAAGGTATTTCTTTCTTCCCCAATTTGTTCTCGCTTTTACTTATAATTGGGGGTGCTTGATTGGATGGTCATCTCTTGAGTCTCCAAGTCGTTTTACGGAAATTTTACTTTTATTCTTCTCATTAGTTTTATGGACAATAACTTATGACACGGTCTACGCTACGCAAGATGAAGACGATGACAAAAAACTTTCCTTAAACTCAAGTGCATTATTATTTGGTAAACACAAAATGGTAATACTTAATTTTCTAATTGTACTTATGTATTCGTTATTAATGCTATTTGGAAAAAATCTGGGGTTTAATTTTTTATTTTTTATTTTTCTTACTCTTCAATTGATTTTAAATTTAATGGATCTTAACTACATTTGGAAAAATGACCCTTTAAAATCAGGCTCCTATTTCAAAAGAAATAATTATTACGGTATTTTTTTACTTTTAAGT
>JAXOVD010000029.1:0-9894 GCA_036937365.1 Alphaproteobacteria bacterium | reverse complement strand
GATTACGCTATTACTATTTTTTTTGTCATTGAAATCATTATTCGATTTATTGGGGAACCTAAAAAATCTCAATTTTTCAAAAGTGGATGGAATATATTCGATACTTTAATTGTTTGTATCTCTCTTATTCCTATACCTAATAATTCAAACTTTCTTTTACTCAGATTGCTTCGAGTCTTTAGAGTACTAAGAATTATCTCAGTTGTCCCAGAACTCAAAATGATAATCGAGGCTCTTCTTCAATCAGTTAAACGTGTTTTTTACGTTAGCCTACTTCTATTTATCATTCTTTATATTTACGCTACGATCGGATCTATTCTTTTTAGTGAGGATATTCCTGTTCGTTGGGGTAATGTGGGCATGGCGATGATCACTCTTTTTCAAGTATTAACGTTATCCTCTTGGGAGCAGGTAATGCTACCACTTCAAGATATTTATTGGTGGGCATGGATATATTTTTTCAGCTTCATCATTATTTGCGGGATTACCATGCTCAACTTGTTAATTGCTGTTTTAGTAGACGTGGTTATAAACCAAAAAAAACTCTGAGTTTTTAAACATCTATCCTTGACGCCCCAATCATGTGAGTTAGTGTCATACGTTCAAAAGGAGGGATGTTTTGGCGAATAAAAATTTTGGTTTTGGTACACAAATAAGAAAATCTCCTTATTTTGATGCAACAGTGAGGTGGGGTGCCACAGGTTTTTCTGTTTATAACCATATGTATATCCCAAGAGATTTTGGAAGCCCTGAGCAAAATTTTTGGAATTTAGTAAATGATGCCATTTTATGTGATGTTGCTGTTGAACGGCAGGTGGAAATTACTGGCCCAGATGCTTATCAGTTTATTCAACTCTTAACTCCACGCGACCTTAGTAAGCTAGCTGTGGGGCAATGCAAGTATGTCTTGATTGTCAATGAGCAAGGAGGAATTCTCAATGACCCGGTTTTACTTCGATTAGCCGAAAATCATTTTTGGCTTTCGCTCTCTGATAGCGATATTTTATTGTGGGCACAAGGGGTGGCCGTTAATTCGGGTCTGAACGTTACCATCCAAGAACCAGACGTTTCACCTTTACAATTGCAAGGACCAAAATCTGGAATGATTATGGAAAAACTCTTCGGAGAAAGCATTAAAGATTTAAAATATTATTGGCTTCGAGAACTAGAGTTAGAAGGAATACCGCTGGTAGTCTCACGCACAGGATGGTCGAGCGAGCTTGGTTATGAATTATACCTTCGTGATGGCTCTCGAGGAGATCAGCTCTGGGAGATGATCATGGATGCAGGTAAAGCGTATGGATTACAACCAGGGCACACGTCCAGTATTCGTCGTATTGAAGGGGGAATGCTCTCGTATCATGCTGACGCTGATATTACGACTAATCCCTTTGAGGTAGGGTTAGATCGTTTAGTTGCTTTAGAGAGTGATATCAATTTTATTGGAAAAAAAGCCCTCCAAAAAATTCATCAAGAAGGAATTAAACGTACTCAAGTTGGTATAGAAATTTCTGGTGAGGCTTTTCAAGGACCGAATACAATATTTTGGCCAGTGCAAAGAGAGGGAAAAACTATAGGGAAGGTAACGTCTGCTGTTTACTCTCCTCGATTAAAAAAAAATATTGCCTTGGCGATGGTTGATGTGACCGCAAGTGAGCTCGGACAATCTTTGAATATCTTGATTGATGAAGAAATTCGACAAGGCGAAGTAGTTAATAAACCTTTTTTTGATCCGAAAAAATCGCTCGCAAGCTCTTAAATCATTGATTTTGTTGAACTTTTAGACCCTATTCGCTAAGCGCATAGTCTCTCTCACTTCTTAGCATTATTTTTTTTTTGATTCACTCCTTATAACCCTCTGCATACTAAAAATATTAGTGAGGTAAAAATGAAATTAATAACAGCAATTATCAAGCCCGATAAAGTTGAAGCTTTGAGACAAGCACTAACAGGTGTGGATATTCAAGGTTTAACCATCGTTGAGGCTAAAGGATATGGGCGCCAGAAAGGCCACACTGAACTGTACCGAGGCGCAGAATATGAGGTACACTTTCTTCCTAAATCAAGAGCAGAGGTTCTCGTAGACTCTGCTGATGTTGAAAAAGTCATTACAACAATTTCTGAAGCAGTGAAATCAGGCAAAATTGGTGACGGTAAGATTTATGTCACTGACGTCATCGACGTCGTTCGTATTCGTACAGGCGAGCGCGGCGCGGAAGCAATTAAATAAGGAGACCCTATGAAAAAAATATTAACTTTTTTAGTTCCTACACTTCTAGTCTCAGGATTAGCAAGTGCAGAAGTTTCTGCAGAGACAGCGTTTGTACTTAATACATTCTTATTCGTTTTCTGTGGAATTTTAGTCATGTTTATGGCTTTAGGTTTTGCAATGTTAGAGGCAGGGTTTGTTCGAAAAAAGAATACATCTGCCATTTTATTAAAAAACATTGCACTATACTCTATTGCCGGAATTATGTTTTACCTAATCGGTTACAGCTTAATGTATGTAGACGTATCGGGTTGGATCGGATCGCTAGGAGGAGCCTTCTATAATCCCTCATCAGACGAACTTGCCCTCCTAGACGGTGCCGAAAATGTAGCAGCGATTGCAGAGACTGGTTATTCAGTAGCCTCCGATTGGTTCTTCCAAATGGTTTTCTGTGCAACTGCGGTATCTATTGTTTCAGGGGCATGTGCTGAGCGTATTAAAGTATGGCCGTTTATGATCTTTGCAGCCATTATGACTGGAATTATCTATCCGATCTATGGTTCATGGACCTGGGGCGGTGGCTGGTTGGCAGAGATGGGCTTTTCTGACTTTGCTGGTTCAACTATCGTTCACTCTGTGGGTGGTTGGGCAGCTGTTGTTGGTTGTTTAATTCTTGGTCCACGTGCTGGTAAATACTCATCCGAAGGAAAGATTTCACCGATTGCTGGTGCAAATATGCCTTTAGCTTGTTTAGGCACATTCATCCTATGGTTTGGTTGGTTTGGATTTAATGGTGGATCTCAACTAGCACTAGGAAGTGCCCTCGATGCAGTTGCTATCTCTATTGTCGTAGTCAATACCAATATGGCAGCTTGTGGCGGTGTCGTAGCTGCGATCGTACTATCTCAGTTCATGTATAAGAAAATCGACTTATCAATTGCTCTGAACGGTGCGATTGCTGGTTTAGTTGCAATTACTGCAGGTCCAGATTTAAGTAACCACTTCATGTCAATGATCATCGGTGCGATCGGTGGTATCCTTTGTACAATCGCGATCCCAATGTTGGATAAAATGAAAATTGATGACGTTGTTGGTGCGATCTCTGCTCACTTAGTTGCAGGTATCTGGGGAACACTCGCTGTTGGTATCTTTGGTGGTGGTGACCTGATGGTTCAGATCGTTGGTATCTTAGCAGCAGCTGTTCTTGTTGTGCCTTTAAGTGCAATAGGCTTCTATATTCTAAAAGCAACAACTGGCTTAAGAGTTGATGAAGAGACTGAAGCAGTCGGATTAGATAAAGCTGAGTTAACTACAGTTGCTTATCCTGAGTTCAATTAATATTTAAACATAAGTACTACTTCAAAAAGGGCGCCCTCGGGCGCCTTTTTTTATACTTCAAATAACAAAAACTCTCCTTTATTAGAAGAGCGAAAAGTCATCTCTGATAACTCCCCTTTAGTGATAGCAACGCCATCGCCTTCTTTTAAATTGTACTCTTGAAAATTAACATCCCCTTGAACGACATGAATCCAATAATCTTTGTCGTTGGAAGGAGTAAATTTAACTTCACCGTCTTTATCGACTATCGAGGCAAATATCGTTGTATCTTGATTTATTTCAATCGAATTATCAGACCCGTCAGGGGATATGATTTTAGCTAATTTATTAAGTTTATCTTCTTCACTGAAATATTTTTGATTATATTTAGGTTCAATATCACGTTCTTTGGGCACAATCCAAATCTGTAAGAAATGCACTTTCTCTGTAGGAGAATGATTAAATTCACTATGAACAACACCAGTTCCAGCACTCATATGTTGCACATCTCCTGGTTTGATAACCGATCCAGTTCCCATGCTATCTTTATGTTCTAAGGCGCCTTCAATAACATAAGAAATAATTTCCATGTTGTTGTGAGGATGAGCATCAAAGCCTCTTCCCCCATCTACACGGTCATCATTGATAACTCTAAGATTTCCAAATCCCATATTTTGAGGATCATAATAATGGCCAAAGGAAAAAGTATGCTTGCTATCGAGCCATCCAAAATTACTTGGACCTCTTTCCTCACTTTTTCTTATAGTAATCATTAAGCTACTTCCTTTTTATCATCTACGAATAGCTCATCGATCTGGTTCTTTATAAGTTGAAGCTTAGTACCATCATCACTCATAAGTTGATCGGCAGCAATTAATTCAACATCAATAATACCAATAAATTTGAGGAAGTGTTTCATCCAAGGAGTAAAAAAGTCTATTTCACTACCAACTTTTGTTCCCCCAGAGGAAACAACCACATAAGCTTTTTTACCTTTTAATAATCCTACAGGCCCATTTTCAGTATAGGAAAATGTCTTGTTTACTCTGGCTACCAAATCAGCCCAGGCTTTCAAAACAGCTGGTGCAGAGAAATTGTATATTGGAGTACTAATTACAATAGTATCGTGGTTATTTACATCCTCTACAATTGCATCGGACAATTTTAAAGCTTCTTTTTGTTCAACTGTTTTTTGACTATCATCAACATAAAGCCCGTTGATTATCTGTTGATTTATAAATGGAATTTCCTCATCAAGTTGTCTTTTAGTTACAGTACTTTTTGAAACACTGGTTAATTGATTGACAAGGTATTCACCTAATTCTGTTGAAATTGAACCTTCATCTTTAGGGCTAGTTTTTAAAAATAAAATTTTGTTCATTGTTTTCTCCTTGAGTGGTATATAAGCTTTGATATGAAAATTACTAGTAGACAATAAAAACATAGTAGTATATAAAATCATACTATATGAAATCTGAAAAATGCCCTGTAGAACAAGCGCTTCAAGTGATTGGAGGTAAGTGGAAAATACCCATAATTCATCACTTAAATGAGAAGCCTCATCGATTTGGCAAACTTAAAAGTCGATTAACTAAGGTTACCCAACAAATGCTATCAAAACAGCTTAAAGAAATGGAAAATGATGGGCTTGTCCAAAGAACAGTTCTTAGTGTTATGCCACCGAGTGTGGAATACTCTTTAACGGATTTTGGAAAGTCAGCAATTCCAGTTCTTCAATCGCTATACAGTTGGAGTACGCACCACGACTCTAAAATAACAAAGTTGATTAAAAAAAATCATAGCGGTCAAATTCAAATCACAAATTAAATTAACTGATCAATTTGATCAGTGATTTTTTTACTATCTGGTTTTGTCATCGACGACCAGCTGTCAACTAGATTGCCCTCTCCATCAAATAAATATTTATAAAAATTCCATTTGGGAGTTTTCCCATAATCATTTGCGATCCATTGGTACAAAGGATGGGCGTTATCTCCTTTAACATCAATAATCTCCGTTAAAATAAATTTTGTTTGATAGTTCACTAGACAAAATTCTTTAACATCTTCCTCCTCACTTAATTCTTGTCGAAAGGAGTTTGAGGGAGTGCTAATGATAATGAGATTTTTATCTAAGTATGTTTGGTGAAGGTTAGAAAGATTGGCATACTGTTTGGTGAAACCACAACGACTTGCTGTGTTCACTAGTAAAATAGGTTTTCCTTGAAATTCTTGAAAGTTGATTACATTGCCATCGATGTCATTAATAGAAAAATTATAAATATTTTGTGCCATGCTTGTTCCTGTCATAATCGTGATGATACTAATAATTTGAATCAGCCACTTCATGACCTTTTATACTTGAAGATGGGAAACTAGATTGATCGAATTTCTGACTCAAGCCCGTTTGGACCTAGTTTTAGATGCGAATACCAGTCTCGATGAACCACTTCCCAGTCTATCTCTATTCCCAGTCCTGGATCAGGGTTGACAGTCACTTCCCCTTTTTGATTAGTTCTAATAAAGGTTTTAGCTCCATGCTCGTGGTCTTCAAAAGGGACAACTTGTTCAAAATAATCACAATTATCGTGGCTCAACATTATATGCAAATTCGCTGCTTGCCCTAAGGGGTAGGACCAAGACTGAAGCTCGGTATTTTTATTAAATTTTTTAGCTATTTTCATTACTTCGAGCGCTTGAGTGATACCTCCTACATAAGTAGTGTCGACTCGAGCATGATGAAAAACATCTAATTTAAGAGATTGTTCAATTTGAAAAGGATTAAGGATGGAGTTTCCTGCGCCAATCACAGGTGTTTTGATTTTCGCTCGAAGCCATTGATAACTCTCCCAATCAAAATCATTAAAAGGTGCTTCAAACCAAACAAAATTTAATTCATCTAGTTTTTTACCTAATAGCAAAGCGTCTTCGCGATTATAACGCTGCTCACAATCAATCATAAACTTGATATTAGGAAATTGAGGACAAACCTCAGAGACCATTCGAAGATCAAATTCAATATCACACCACGTATGAAATTTTATAGTATGAAAATTTTGGGCTTCTAAACTTTTTACAAAATCTACATACTCATTGATGCTATGGAAAAGGGGTGTAGAGGCATAAGAAGGGATACTATCTCTTTTTCTTCCGAGAATATCACATAGAGGTTTTTTAATTGATTTGGCATAGCCATCCCACATCGCAATATCAATCGACGAAACAGCAAGAGGATTGAGAGGAACACATCGACTTAACATAAATTGGGTTAACTCTGATCGATGCTCAAGATTTTTTCCTAAAATTTCAGGAAATAAATTTCGACAGGCTTCTACAACAGAGTGATCATAATGATGTTCAGTTGGAATCAGCACTCCTCCCACACACTCAATACCCGACTCAGTGATTAGTTTGACAATAATATTAGCCTCAAACATAGGAGACATATCTTTGGCCCAAATAATTTGAGGAGCGTCTGACTTACACGCAAATACTTCTGCCGAGATAATATCTAACTCGGCCATGAGAGACTTATTTAAACTTTCGAGCTAAGTGGCGAAGTTTGCCGTCCGTGGCATCAAACTCTAAGTAGCAACCTTGAAGATGGCGCATGCCTTCATTGGAGTCATAAGCAGTTCGACCATGGAGAAGGCGGTGATTATCAAACATCATAATATCGCCTGGCTGTAATTTAAATTTGAGCTCAAAATCGGATGCAGAATAAAGCTCACTTAATAACTTTCGAGAACGGTAAAAAGTATTAAGTTTTTTAGTATCTAATGGAGGAACATAGTCAACTCGAGTACTGTAGCGGACCTGTTTGTAATCTCCATCATCATCCAATTCAATTAACTCACCCCAGTTTTCTAAGACAATATCTTTATCCTGAAACTGATATCGAAGATTAGTCGTAGTTAGCGATTGGAAGGCCTCTGGATCATGAGTTTTGATATGATCCGCTACGGCAAAACCATCAACAAGCGTTGAAAAACCTCCACTTACTTCATTTTGAAGGCAATGCAAAAATTGAATACCAGGCGCGGTAGGTTTTCGATAAGGGTTATCTGTATGAGGAGGTAAGGCAATGGGTTTATAAGCCAAGTCATTTGGATTAGGTTTAGACATGACATCAAAGTACTCTCCAAAATTTGTATTTTTTACAGGACCGATGGAGTTTACAAATTTAAGAAGGTATTTATCCTCAGTTGGCACATTCTTAATAATTACAAATCCGTATTTATAAAAATTAATTAAGAGATCATACATGGACTTTTTTTCTGCCATTTCCTCTTCAAATTGTGCTTCAGGAAACTGACTTAAGGATGAATTCCATAAAACTCTTTTTGGTAATGGGCCTCGCTTATTTTTTTCATCATCCATTTCTATTAAAAGATCATCCACGTTATAGGAACCTTTTACACCATCGTTAAATTCAATATTAAGTAAATGATCTGAAAGAGTGGCGGCTGTAATTTGAAGGTTTAAGTCAATCGAAGAGGGTTCGTATAATCGCTGGTGTGTATCAACATCAAAGTATTCCTCGCCAGGTAGTCTTTCTCTAAGCCAAATGGGATGTAATTGATAATATTTATTCTGATAACTCACACTCAGTGAGTTGTTTTGAAATTGAACGTCCATGGAACCACCTCGAATTATATTATTGATAAGATATTTTGCTAAAATAATTTAGATGTCAATTGAGAAATTAAAGCTGAATTTTAAAGATGGCTTCAATTTCTACCGAAAAACCTAAAGGTAAAGAGTTTACCCCAACTGCAGCACGAGCATGAACTCCTTTTTCGCCAAATACATTCTTCATAAGATCAGAGCATCCGTTAATAACTAATGGTTGCTTAGTAAAATCATTGCTGCAATTCACAAAGCCCGTCAATTTAACAAGCTGGGTGACTTTATTTAAATCTCCAATCTCGTTTTTCAGAGCAGCTAAAATTGCAAGGCCACATCTTTGAGCATGTTCTTGAGCCGTTTCAAGATTTAGATCTTTTCCGACAACTCCTTGAGCAAAAGTTCCATCCTCTAATAGCGGACCTTGGCCTGAAATGTACGCCATGTTATCTACAATAACACAAGGTTTATAGCTCCCAGCAGGTTTTGCTGGATTGGGTAATTGTAATCCTAATTTTTCTATATTTTGTTCAACGTTCATGTGGCAGATTCTTCTTCTTCATCTATTTTATTGATAACTTGTTCTGTTGCCAATTGCATTCCAAGAGGAGAAGCGGTTCGTGGAACCACCATAGATGGGGTATTTTCTTCATATATATCGCTAGTTCTACCAACACGTATACGAGCAAAATTATATGGAGCCACCAATGCATAAACTACTATCATATAAACAAACCACCCATAAGGACCAAAGAAAGCCATAAAACCTGATGCCAACATAGGTCCTGAGACCATTCCAAGTGCATGTACGAGTGAAAAAGTTGAGCTAGCCGAAACAATCTCATCTCTTTCCAAAAAATCATTCATGTGAGAAATTGCTACTGCGTAGTATGGAAGAGAAACAGCTGAGTGAATTCCAATAAACACCAAAAGTATATAAAAAGAAATAGAGCCAAATAAGAAAGCTAATACTAATGAGGCAATTGCAATAAGATTTAAGGCGAACATAATTGTTCGCCGATCATATTTGTCAGATATTTTTCCCACAGGGTATTGAAATGCTGCACCTATAAATGTATTAACAAATACTAATATTGAAATTTGAAAAATACTAAGTCCGATTTTTGCTCCAAAAACTGCAATTAAACCAAAAAGGGCAGAGTACACCATGCCAATCGCAAAAGATCCAACAAAAGCCATGGGTGATTTTGAATATAATTCTTTGAAAGATATAAATTTTGGAGCGGTGAATTCAGGAGCTGGTTTTTTGGTTAAAAGGATAGGAACGAGCGCTATGGATATGAGGAAAGAAGTTAAAATATATAAATGAGCATCAGTCGTATTTTTTAGATTAACAAGCATCCCTCCAGCACTGGTAGAAAAATAGAGCACGATCATATAAAACCCAATTAATTGTCCACGAGATTGATTATCTGCCCTATCATTTAACCAACTTTCACAAACAATATAAATAGCGGCAAAAGAAAATCCCGTAATCATTCGAAATATTAGCCAAGCAACAGGATGAACAATCACCCAATGTAAAAGTATAGAAATTGATCCCAATGAGGCAAAAGCAGCAAAGACTCTTATATGCCCAACATTCTTAATAAGTTTGGGGCATTGTACTGCGCTAAATAAGTAACCTAAAAAATACCCAGTGAATACATAGCCTATCTCGAAATCAGAAAAGTTAAAATAAACAGCATTAACATTGAGCAAGGTTCCTTGTAAAGCATGAGC
>JAXOVD010000028.1:0-10604 GCA_036937365.1 Alphaproteobacteria bacterium | reverse complement strand
AGCCCTGTAACATTCATTGTCGTTAGTTTAGGAATTATGTTTGTATTAAATGCGGTGGTGAGAATAGTCATTGGTCCCAATGATATAGTATTTATGGATGGATCTAGATTTATTATAAGCGCTGTTGATTTTAAAGAAACTACAGGACTCCTCGAGGGCTTAACCATCAAATCAACACAAGTAATTACAATTATTACGACATCTTTAACCTGTTTTCTTCTATTCAATTTTTTGAATAAAACTAAAACTGGAAAATCAATGAGGGCCTATTCAAATAATGAAGATTTGGCTCTTTTATCAGGTATAGATCCAAAAAAAATAATTTTGATTACTTGGATTATAGTTTCAATACTAGCAACTATCGCAGGAACGTTATATGGTTTGGATAAGAGCTTCAAACCCTTTACTTATTTTAATAATCTTCTTCCAATATTCGCAGCAACCATAGTTGGAGGCATTGGAAATCCTTTAGGTGCATTTTATGGTGGTTTTGTAATTGCTTTTTCAGAAATTGCATTAACCTATGCATACAAAAAATTTATCTTTTACTTATTACCTTTTTCATCTGAATCCACAAATTTAATTCAATACATTTCAACTGATTACAAATTTGCAATTTCATTTGCTATATTGGTAGTAGTTTTGATTTTTAAGCCCCAAGGAATTTTTAAAGGAAAGGTTATTTAATGAATAATATTGATGCCAAGACATCATTTACGATTATGGGTTTTTTGCTATTAATTGTTGGGATACTTCAATCTTGGGGTGTGGCTTTTTCAATTTTAAATTTATGCTTAATTTCTGCAATAATGTCGATGGGTGTAAATATTCAATGGGGATTTGCGGGCCTAATCAATTTTGGCGTTATGGGATTTTTGGCAATAGGAGGTCTTGCCACAGTATTAATATCTGTTCCTCCTGTTGTTGAGTCTTGGAGTGAAGGAGGATTAGGGATTCTAATTTCACTAATATTTTTAATTTTCATTATTTACATGTGTTTATTTATAAACAAAAGATATTCAAACTATAAATACAAATATCACCTGATATTCGCAATTATTATATTAACCATACCAGCTCTAAAATTGATTTCGGGTCCTTCCATTAAACTTATTGAGTCAATTAATCCTGCTGCTCAAGGTTATTTAGGTGGGCTTGGTTTACCTATTATATTTTCGTGGTTTGTGGGAGGGCTTCTTTCGGCCGCTATAGCTTTTGTTATAGGTAAAATATGTTTGGGGCTTAGATCGGATTATCTTGCCATATCAACTTTACTAATATCAGGAATTATAGTTTCAGTTATCAAACATGAAGAATGGTTATCAAGAGGTGTTAAAAATGTAATCGGCTTAAAAAGACCCGCTCCATACGAGGTGGATTTACAAAATTCTGAATGGTTTATAAATTTTATTGAACTTATTCATTTTTGGGCCCCTACTACAAAAGGAATAATCATCTCCAGCTCCGGATTATTCGTCAAACTTTGTTTTACAATTATTTTTTTGATCACATTATTAATTCTACTATACCTTTCCGAAAGAGCGGTTAATTCTCCTTGGGGGAGAATGATGAGAGCTATTAGAGATAATGAAACCGCTGCCAAAGCAATGGGTAAAAATATCGTCAAACAACAATTGAATATATTCATGATTGGATCAGCAATAATTGGTTTTGCGGGAGCAATGTTGGTAACATATGACGGTCTATTTACACCATCTAGTTATCAACCTTTGAGATATACTTTTTTGATATGGGTTATGGTTTTATTAGGAGGTAGTGGAAATAATTATGGTGCAATTCTTGGTGGGTTTGTAGTTTGGTTTATTTGGATAGAGTCTGCGCCAATAGCTCTCTTTCTAATAAATATTTTTACTTTTTTTCTAGAGAACAACAATGCCTTTAAAATGCATTTAATTGAAAGCGTTCCTTATTTTAGATATCTTATGATGGGTGTTGGTCTTCTTTTGGTTATGCGATATAAACCTGAGGGACTTTTACCAGAGAAAAAAATTAAATTTTAAATATCTGGGACAATGATCAATTGTCCCAGATTAAGATTAAAATTAAGACTTTATTTATCTTTGAGCAACGTTGATAAATTTACCGTTTTCAATACCCTTTTCGATAAATAGACCAAATGCCTCTCCGACATCAGTAAAACTAACATCGGTTGCGCCCTGATAATCAATAGACTTTCCTTCTGCTAATAATTTTAGACCTTTAGAAAGTTCGCCAGCCATAATCTTTTCACCAGGACCATTTGCTACATTCATAATATTTGCAGCGATTGATGATCTTTCAGTTGATTCTCCTGCTTGCATCGCAAGAATTAATAGAGCGGCCGCATCATAAGACTCACCAACATAAACAGATGGATTTACACCATTTTCTTCTGCATATTTAGCGAAAATTTGAGCGCCTTCTCCTAGAGAACCAGGCATTGAACCAAATGAATTATTAAGCGCATTTCCAAAGGTATCTGTTAGAGAGTCACCTATCATTCCATCAGATAAAACAAAGGTGTCAAATGCACCACTGTCTAAAGAACCTTGAATGATTTGATTTCCACCTTGATCTAGATATCCTAAGACAGCTAGCGCATCGCCACCAGCTGAAGAAAGAACACCGACTTCAGCACTATAATCTGCCTTATCACCTTCATGCGCGGTCGTAGCTGTAACAGTGATACCATGAGCTTCAAGAGCGGCTTTATAGACGTCTGCTAATCCAACACCATAGTCTGTATTAACATATGTAATAGCTACACTTGAAATACCATTATCTTTTGTAATATCAGCAAGAACTTCACCACCTCTTGCATCAGATGGAGCGGTTCTAAAAAATAGATTGTTGTCATCTAAATCTGTTAAAGCGGGAGAAGTTGCTGATGGTGATATCATCACTACACCATTTGGAACTGCAACATTAGTAGCTATTGCGCCAGTTACACCAGAACAATCAGCTCCCATAATAGCAACAATACCTTGAGCAATAAGATCTTCTGCAGCTGTAGAAGCGGCAGCTGAGTCAACACAAGTTGAGTCTGCTCTTAACGGAATTATATTTGCTCCACCTAAAAGATCACCTGAGTCTGTTGCCTCTTTAAATGCTAATTCAGCACCAGATGCCATATCTGGAGTTAATGACTCAATAGGTCCTGTAAAACCTAAAATAATTCCAACTTTTATATCGGAAACCTTAGTCTGTTTTTGAGAAAAGAAAAAGGCAGCAACTGCCAAAACAACTAAAGCGCCAATAATTAATACTCTTTGATTTTTCATAAAAACCTCCAATAATTAAAAAAAAATATATTATAGAATTTACAGTTGATAAGACAGTGTAAATTTAAAGGTTGAAGTTAATGAGTCCAAGAAGTTCTTCTCTGATTAGAGAAGTTGCTAGCATAACTCTTGGGTTTTATTTTTTTTGGTAAAGTCTCAACAACACTGTAGGCGAAACCGTTGCTGTTACACCAACTAATAGCATCATCAAGATTAGAAAAAGATAGATTTAATTGTTTTTTAGTATCTTTGGAGCTATTCCAACCCATTAAAACATCTTTTTTAAGAGTAGAGTCAAAATTAAATTCTATAATCCATTCTTTAGTCTTTTTAAGACCAGATTGCATATTAGTTTTACAAGGTTTTTTAATTGATACTTTTTGCATAATTAATGGTCGGGGAGACAGGATTCGAACCTGCGACTTTCTGCTCCCAAAGCAGACACTCTACCAGACTGAGCTACTCCCCGAGTATTGAATATATATACTTTTGTCTTATAAATAGTCAAACGGTAAAAAAGATGCAGGTAGTAAAAAAAATAAAGAAAATATCACTTTCAAAAAGTTTTTTTCCTTTTTGGAGATATCAATTTCTTATCAAAAGTTTTAACAAAAAAATCAAGCCCTATAAAATCAATCGAGAAATTTTAAGTGTTGGCGATGTCGTGTTTGCACTCTGTTATTCACCAGAAGAGAAAAAATTTTATTTAATCAAACAATTCAGACCATTTTCCTATGTCAGAAAACAAAAATATAAATTTGAACTTGTGGGAGGGTTGGTTGATAAGGGAGAAACTATTAATCAAGCTCTTAAAAGGGAAATAATGGAAGAGATTGGTGTTAAGACATTAAAACTTAAGAAATTAACTAAATATTGTCCGGTGCCAGGTTATTCAGATGAAATTGTAAATGTTTACTATGCGGAAGTTGAAAAGATTAAAAAATCAAATTTATATAATAAATTTGAAAATGAAGAGATAAAAGTTTCAAAATTTAGTCTCTCTCAATTAAAAAAAATAAACTCTAGTGAGCAAGTACAAAACGTACTCACTAAAGTTTCAATATATGAATATTTAAGAAAAATTAAAAAGAGTTTACGTTATTAACTATTTTATTTTCTTTTAAAAAGTCTGCTACTTGATTAGCAACATCAATCGCCACATTTGATTGAGCTTCTTTAGAGGACGCTCCTAAATGAGGCGTAAGCAGTAAATTCTTTGCACCAAACATAACATTATCCGTAGCAGGTTCGGTCTCGTAAACATCAATAGCAGCACCTGCAATTACATCATTGTTCAATGCATCTTTTAAATCAGATTCATTAATCAATCCACCTCTAGCACAATTAATTATTACAGAACTATTTTTCATAGTTGCAATCGTTTCTTTGTTTAACATATTCGAAGTTTGGTCATTAAGTTTTGTATGCAATGATAAAACGTCAGATGAAGATAACAGCTCTTCAGTTGATACTTTTTTGGCATTTAAGTTATTTAAAATATCATCGTTAGCTGAGTTAGAATTTGTTAAAATATTCATTCCAATTACATTGCATATTTCGGCCACTCTTTGACCAATGTTTCCAAATCCAACAATACCTAAGGTTTTTCCTTTTAGTTCAGTTCCCATAAATTTCGATTTTTCCCATTTACCTTCGTGAGTCGAAGCGTTCGCTAGATGGATATGTCGATAAAGAGAAAACATTAAACCCACTGTAAGTTCAGCGGTTGCTTCTAAGTTGCCTAAAGGTGTGTTCATTACAAGAATTTTATTTTGAGTTGCGACATCCAGATCAACGTTATCAACACCTACGCCTGCTCTACCAATGACTTTTAAATTTGAACAATTGGCTAAAATATCAGATGTTAGCTTAGTTGCTGATCGAATAAGAATACCATCATAATCATCAATTATTAATTTAAGCTCGTTTGGCTCCAATCCTGTTTTTATATCGTAGTCAATAGATTTAGATTTTAATACATCTTCAACCTTATTGCTCATTTTATCAGAAATTAAAATTTTCATTTTATTTATACCTTTCTAAAGTTTCAAAAAATGCCCATTCAATCCAGGGTAAAAGCTTATCAATATCACTAGACTCAACGGTGGCCCCGCCCCAAATTCTTATTCCTGCTGGCGCGTCTTTATAAGCATTAATATCATAGCCCGCATCTTCCTTTTCAATTGTAGAGCACACCTCCTTGACAAGTTTCTTTTTATTTTCATCATCAAGATTTTCAAAATCTGGATGAGTAAATTTGAAACAAATACTTGTAGATGAGTAAGTATTTGGATCTTTGGCAAGAAAATCAACCCAATCTCTATCATCAATCCAATTTTTAACAGATTGGAGATTTTTTCTAGATCGATTAATTAATTCTTTTTGTCCACCAATACTAATGCACCAGTTTAATGCATCCAGAGCATCCTCCGCTGCTAACAAAGATGGCGTGTTAATAGTAGCACCTTCAAAAATTCCTTTATCAAATTTTTTATTTTTAGCTAATTGAAAGATTTTAGGCATTGGCCAAGAAGGTTCATAAGTTTCTAATCTTTCAACAGCTCTTGGAGATAAGGCAATCATTCCATGCGCAGCTTCTCCCCCTAAGACTTTTTGCCATGACCAAGTAACAACATCTAATTTTTTAAAATCCATATCCATAGCAAAAACTGCTGAGGTTGCATCACATATTGCTAACCCTTTACGATCATCAGGTATCCAATCAGCATTCGGTACACAAACACCGGAGGTAGTACCGTTCCAAGTAAAAACAACATCATTATCGAAATTTACTTTTGATAAGTCAGGCAATTCACCATAGTTTTTAATGTCATGAATAGTGACATCGCTAAGTTTTAATTGTTTGGTAATATCTTTAACCCAAGTAAGTCCAAAGGACTCCCATCCGCAGACATCAACACCTCTTTGACCTAACAAACTCCACATAGCCATCTCGATAGCGCCAGTGTCTGAAGCAGGAACAATACCTACGAGATAATCTTCAGGTAATTCTAACAGTTCTTTCGATTTTACAATAACTTCATTTAATTTTGCCTTACCGTTTTTAGCACGATGGGATCTGCCAAGAAATGCATCATTAAGAGCATTTAAACTCCAGCCAGGACGCTTTGAACAAGGGCCAGATGAGAAATACGGATGGTTTGGTTTAATTTCAGGTTTTTGCATTCTTTTTTTTTACTCCTTAATTATTAATTAATTATTAATTTTAGTCGATAATGTTATAAAAAAATAAACCATCTAAGGGCTTTGGTTCAAACCATGTAGCCTTTGGTGGCATAAACTTTTTATTTTTAGAATAATCGATAACTAAATCCATGCTAACTGGTCTCATTAATGTAGATAAATCAGTTATACCTGTATCAACTTGATTTATCAAATAATCAGTACCTAAAGTTGGGGGAACGAATTCTACCCTATCGTCTGAAGTTTCGTCATGAATCTGCAATATTTCTCTCAGAATAAATTCTCCAAAATCAATACAGTCTGCGCCGTAAGATGTATAATCTTTTTTCAAATCAATCTTTAGGAATTTTCCTTGAAAATAAATCACAAAAAATCTCTCGATATTTTCATGATATTTCAATTCATCTACAATAAAATATTTTTGTAAATCGTTCATAAATTGTTCTTTCGGATAACTATCTGGGAATTTAACAGACCTGTCATAAGCTAAATTTGAACATTTTGATTTAGGAAATATAATTGCCATAAATTTGGTATCTTTTTTCACATCTAATTGAGCAAAACCTTCAATGCGATGATGGCCATCAGCAACAAAAAGTTCTTTGAAATTAATACTGGAGAAATCTGAGTCAGTTTTATAAATAGAGTGAACATATTTACCAGATTTAAATTTAATAATTGGTTTTTTTTCATGATGAATATCTAAATTCAAATCTATATTTTGATCATCGTAAAATAGATAAATAGGACAAAGTTGAAATTTAACTTTAGAGAGTTGCTCTGCTCTTTCTTTTCCTTTGCTCACTAAAATTTTTTCGTGAGGTTTAATATTATTATTTATATAATCTTGGATATTTAAAAGTGAAATAAGACCTGTTTGAGAATGTTCGTCAGAGTCAATTCTATATAGATAATAATCATTATCTGATTTATAAATTATTTTATCATTTATAAGTTTTTGATAATAGTTTCTTGATAATTCATAAAATTCATCCTCACTTAATTTCTTATTAAAATAAATGTCTGGTCTTAAAATTTGTAAAAGATTGAGTTTGTGAATTTGATCTGGAGTAAAATTGTAATCAATAATATCAGTACTTGGTGAGAGTATAGATTGAAGATACTTGTTGTTTAATACATAAGTATTTGGTAATAATGGCTTCATTTATGAATAGTAATAAAATTCCATATTATATTGCTTTGATTATTGCCTTGATTTTTTTTGCTTATGGAATTTTTTCAGTCTTACTTCACTAATCTTTTTTAGGTGTTGAGTTAGGTAAACTTTTTTCTTCAAACCAAATATTTTTATCTGGAATATTTCCATCCCATAAATAGTTTTCGTAATCAAATTTTGGCATACCTTTATCTGAGCGCTCATAATAAAGACCAAACTCTCTGCAATATTCTGACAATTGATCAGCTTCTAATTCTAATATATTTAATTTTTCCCATTTTTTACTTGAGGGTACCCATTTAAAGCCCTTCGATTTAAGCCAATCTTTATGATAGTAAGTCTCAGATCCAGATACTGAGAAAGTAATGTTTTCACTCATTTAATAAAACCTCTTGAAATAATTTGAAGGGATAGTATTGAAAATCAGACATATTATCAAAGGGTTTTTTTTCAATAAACTTGAATAAATCGTTTTTATTAACTATTTCCTTTGAAATTATCGAATTTGAGGGAAGGTATTCACAATAATGTGAATTTTTAGTATCTCCATTATCCAAAACTATATTAAGAACCTTATTATCATCAAATTTAATTAAACAAGATAAATATGAGATTTTGTTGGTAATTTTATCTTTATGAAAAATTAAAGAATCGATAGATGGTTTTAATTCCTTATATTGATTAACAAAAAAGAATAAATCAGGGGTCAAATCAAATAAAATATCATTGTTTGATAAGTTATTATATTGATCTTGTTTTAAGGTTAGAAGATAAGTTACAAATTTTTTATTAACACTATTTAAATAAAATTTTTTAATATTTTGATCATTTATTAAAAATAAATTAGACATTAATCCCAGATCAATTAACTCTTTATAAGCATTTAATTCATTTTTATTGCTTATAATTGGATAGTTAGAGATAATTTTTTTACCTTTTTTTAAAGCTAAGTATGTATATTCAAATTTAATACCCGTAGGTAAAAAATTAATTAAAAATTCAACTTCATCATCTTCGATCAGTTCTTCATAAGAACCATAATATTTTTTAAAGCCATTATTAATACAAAATGATTGTGCATTATCTGCATTTCTTGATGAATTTGCATAAAGATAACACAAATCATTTATATTATTATCTATAATAAATTTAATTGTTTTATTATCTGAACTAAGTACAGCTAAATTGCTTTTCATAAATTATTTAATATAATCCTATAATGAAACAAGTCTACCTTAGCTACCATGATATTCATACAGATTGTATCGAATTAGCTAAGATAATTAAAAAAAAGTTTAAACCAGAAAAACTAATATTAATTTCTAGAGGTGGTTTAATACCAGGATCAATAATTGCAAACTATCTTGGCATTCAAGATATTGATGTCATTGCATTAAAAACATATTCAAATAGAAAAAGAACAAATAAAATTGAAATTTTCAAAAGAATAAAGTCTCAAAAAAAATTAATAGTAATTGATGACTTGGTAGATAGTGGGGAGACCGCAAAAATAGTCAAAGAAATGATGCCAAATTCAAAATTTGTTACTTTATATGCTAAGACTTCAGGAAAAAAACAAGCCGATCTTCATCTATATGACTTTAAAGACTCAGACTGGCTTGTTTTTCCTTGGGAACAAGACTAGCTTACAGTAAAAAGTGTAACAACGAAGCTCCCGCAATAATTAAAACAGCAGGATTTAAATCACTCATTTTTCCACTAATAAGCTTTGCAACTACATAAACGATAAAAGCTAGAGCAATTCCGTTACTAATAGAATAAGTAAGAGGCATTATAAAAGCAGCCAGTAAAGCGGGAGAATATTCAGAAATATCATCCCAATCTATGTTTACTAAGTTTTTACAGAAAAATGTTGCTATAAAAACTAAAGCGGCTCCCGTAGCATATGCTGGAATTGATTTAGCTAATGGTGCTAAAAATAAACATAAGAGAAAAAATATACCTACTGAAACGGCAACCAATCCAGTTTTTCCACCTTCTTTAATTCCTGCGCCTGACTCAATATAAGAGGTAGTATTAGACGTTCCAAATATAGAGCCAACAATAGTTGCAATAGAGTCAGAAAAAACAGCTTTTTGTATATTCTCAACATTACCATCTTTATCAACCTTGCCCGATAAATTGGCTACAGATGTTAAAGTGCCCGCTGTGTCAAAAAAATCTACAAATAAGATTGTAAAAATTACAATCAGAAAGAGTGAGCTACCAATGCTACTGAAATCTAACTGCATAAATGTTGGGGACATCGATGGAATTGATGAAGCAAAACCTTGAAATTGAGCTACTCCAAAAATAAAACCCAATACAGTTGTAGAAAGTATACTTATTACAATTGCCCCTGGTATTTTTAATTTATCCAAAGCAATCATTAAGGTAAATGTTAATAGCGCTAATAAAACAGGAGCGGATTTTAAATCTCCTAACCCAACGAGGGTAGCGGGATTATCTACAACAATACCAGCATTTTTTAATCCTATGATTGCAAGAAATAATCCAATACCAGCACCAATACCAAATTTTAAAGATCTTGGGATCGCATTAATTAAGTATGCTCTTAATGGAGATATGCTTATTATTAAAAATAAAATACCAGAGCAAAAAACAGCAGCCAATGCTTGCTGCCATGTAAATCCCATACCAAAAACAACAGCATAGGTAAAAAATGCATTCAAGCCCATACCTGGAGCTAATGCGACTGGCCAATTAGCCAAAAAGCCCATTAACATACAAGCAACAAATGAAGCTAAAATAGTAGCTACAAATACGGAGTCAAAATCCATGCCAGTTTCAGAAAGAATGGCAGGATTAACAACCATTATATATGCCATAGTAAGGAAAGTAGCTAGTCCAGCTAAAACTTCCTTCTTAAAAGATGTTTTATGATCTTTTAGTTTAAATAGAGATTCTATAAATTCCATTTT
>JAXOVD010000027.1:0-11495 GCA_036937365.1 Alphaproteobacteria bacterium | reverse complement strand
TGGTTAATCCCTCGAGGAGCCCTGTAACTTCCTTAAAATCAACAGCGCTTATAATAAATCTAGATCCATCCATAAATACTATATCATTGGGGCCAATGATTATTCTTACCACCGCATTTAATACAAACATAATTCCTAAACTAACGACAATGAATGTTACAGGGCTACTTTTTTTATTCCTGTAATATTCAAATACAGTTTTATCAAAAATTAAACTTACAATAATGGTTAATGCTATGCCAAAGGGTAGGGCTAATAATGCTGTCGGGAATATACCTAGGTTTACCCCCCATGATTTTAAAAGCCATGTAAATAAAATTACACACATGGTACCAAAAGCCATTAAGTCTCCGTAAGCGAAATTTGCAAATCTTAAAACTCCATAAATCAGTGTCACGCCTATGGCCCCTAGAGCTAATTGTGAACCGTATGTGATTGAGGGCACAATGACAAAATTTGATAATAAAATTAGTGCGTTTAAAAAGTCCATTAACCCCCCAAAAAAGTTTTTCTAATTTCTGGATCGTTTAAAAGTTCTTGACCTGTTCCTTGGTAGGCATTTTGACCCGTTACAAGAATATAGCCTCTGTCTGAAATTTTTAATGCTTGGTTAGCATTTTGTTCAACCATCAAAATAGCTATATTTTTTTCTTTTATTCTAATTATATGTTCAAAGATTTCTTGCATCACAACGGGTGACACTCCAGCTGTAGGTTCGTCTAACATCAAAATAGAAGGGTCATTCATTAATGCTCTTGCAATTGCAACTTGTTGTCTCTGGCCACCAGACAGCTCTCCAGCAAATTGATATTTCTTTTCTTTTATAGCTGGAAATAAATCATACATTTCCCCAATCTTGTCATTTATAGCATCTGAAGATGTGAATGCTCCCATTTCAAGATTTTCATTAACAGTTAACTCTGTAAAAATATTATTTACTTGTGGAACAAAGGAGATACCAAGTTTAATTCTATCTTGTGTATTGAGGTTAGAAATATCCTTTTCATCTAAAACTACAGTTCCGTTTTCAAGTTTTAACATTCCAAGCATCGCTTTCATTGCTGATGATTTGCCCGCCCCATTGGGACCTAAGATAGATACAATTTCACCTCTGTTGACATTAAAATTACAGTTTTCAATTACTTTGACCTCTCCATAACCGCCACTTAAATTATGCGCTTTAAAAAACATTAGTAATTTTTACCAAGATATGAATTTATAACTTCATTGTTTTCTTTAACTTCTCCTGCCGTGCCCTCAAATAAGACTTTTCCTTCCGCTAAAACAATTACGGGATCACATAGTTTAGTAATAAAATCAATATCATGTTCTATAATACAAAAAGTATATTTTCTTTCTTCATGAAGTTTTAAAATTGAGTCACTTATCTCTTTTAAAAGAGACTTATTAACACCAGCGCCAACTTCATCAAGAAATACAATTTTAGCATCAACCATCATGGTTCTTGCAAGTTCTAATAATTTTTTTTGACCACCTGAGAGGTTCCCAGCTTTTTCGTTAATAAGGTGATCTATTTTTAAAAACTTTAATACTTCAAAAGCTTTTTCTTTTATTTCATTTTCTTGTTTTTTAAAATTGTCTCTTAAAAAAATAGAAGTAATTAAATTTTCACCTAATTGATTTCCAGGCACCATCATAAGATTTTCTATAACTGTTAAGTTTGAAAATTCATGTGCTATTTGAAAAGTTCTAAGTATTCCTAAATTGAATAATTCAAATGGCTCTTGGTTTGTAATATCAGAACCATTGTAAAATATATGACCTTCATCTGGTTTTAAGTTTCCGGTAATTAAATTAAAAAGAGTACTTTTTCCTGAGCCATTAGGACCAATAATTCCTGTGATAGAATTTCTTTTTATTTCAATTGAACAATTATCAATAGCTTTTAATCCGCCAAAGGATTTGCTCATATTTTGGACTTTAACAAGAATATCGTTCATAAAAAAAGTGATAATAATGTAGAAATATCAAACATGTAATGATAAAAATCAGAAAATGCGCTCTTAGCTCAGCTGGATAGAGCATCTGCCTTCTAAGCAGAGGGTCGCAGGTTCGAATCCTGCAGAGCGCGCCATTCATCCCTTTCATCGTTACATGAATTTGCTATAAATAACCTATGTCTGATCCAAAAACTTATAAATTTAATACTAAAACTTTACACAGCGGCCATCAACCTGACAAATCTTATGGTTCACGAGCTGTACCAATTTATCAAACAACTTCATATTTATTTCAAGATACAGATCATGCTGCCGCTTTATTCAATTTAGAAGAAGGTGGACATATTTATTCTAGAATTTCTAATCCTACCGTTGCAGTTTTAGAAGAAAGAGTCGCGGCGCTTGAGGGCGGTTCTGCAGCTATTGCAACTGCATCAGGTATGAGTGCAATGATGTTATCTTTATTAACAATCTGTAGTGCTGGAGATCATATTGTTGCTTCTTCTCAGTTATATGGAGGGAGTTTTAATTTATTAAGATTAACCTTACCTCGATTTGGTATTGAGACAACTTTTGTAAAGCCAAGAGATTTAGAAGGTTTTAAAAATGCAATTAGACCAAATACTAAATGTATTTTTGGAGAATTAATTGGCAATCCAGGTATTGAAATTATGAATTTACCTGAAGTATCTAAAATTGCAAAAAATGCAGGTATTCCTGTTATCATTGACGGTACGTTTAATACGCCTTACTTATGTAATTTATTTGATTTAGGTGCAGATATTATTGTGCACTCACTTACAAAATGGATGGCGGGTCATGGAACTTCAATGGGCGGATGTATTGTGGAAAAAGGCGATTTCGATTGGAAACAAGGATCGAAGTTTCCAACAATGACAGAGCCTTATGAAGGATATCACGGCCTCTCTTTTGCTGAAGAATTTGGCCCTGCTGCTTTTACGATGAGAGCTAGAGCAGAAGGGATGAGGGATTTTGGACCTTCAATGAGTCCCACAAATGCTTTTAATATTTTAACAGGTATTGAAACCCTTTCTTTGAGAATGGATAAACATATATCAAATACAGCTATAATGGTTGATTACTTATCTAATAATGAAAATGTTACATGGGTTAACCATCCAAGTTTACCTAACCACCCAGATCACGAAATAGCAAAAAAACTAATGCCAAATGGCCAAGGTTCAATGATTGCTTTTGGCATAAAAGGGGGAAGGGAAGCAGGACAGGCATTTATAAATGCTATGAAACTAACCTCTCATCTTGCTAATGTTGGCGACGCTAAATCTTTAGTAATTCATCCTGCCTCAACGACCCACTCTCAAATGGATAAAAAATCTTTAGAATTAGCAGGCTTAACAGATGATATGATTAGATTTTCTGTTGGTCTTGAAGATATGGAAGACATTATTAATGATTTTAATAATGGTTTTAGAGCATCTCAAAAACCACGCCTAGTAGCTTCTAGATGAAGGTAAAAGTTAACGGACAAGAAGCATATTTTACCACAAGCGGAAGAGAAATTGACCAAAGTCAACCGACCATAGTTTTTGTTCATGGCAGCGGCCTTACTCATGTAACTTGGGTTTTACAAACACGATATTTTGCTTTTCATGGATACAATACTATAGCTGTCGATTTACCAGGTCATGGCGACTCTGAAGGGCCTGCTTTGAAAACTATTGAAGAGATGGCAGATTGGATGGCATCATTGCTCAACGTTCTAGAAATTAATAAAATATCATATGTTGGTCACTCACAAGGATGTCTTGTGGGTTTAGAATTTGCTTATCGTTATGCCGATAAATTAGATTTACTAGTTTTGATTAATGGAAGCCTTTCTATGAAGATGAACCCTGAACTACTACAACTAGCATTAGATAAAAATCATAAAGCTGTTGATTTAATGATGGATTGGGTTCATGGCCCTTTAGGTCAAGTAGGAGGCCATCCAGTACCAGGGTTGAGTCATATTGGAATGGGCAATCAATTAGTTAGCGCTAACAATAATGGAACTCTTGGCATCGATTTCGGTGCATGTGATCAATATGAAAATGGTGAAAAAGCTGCTTCGAGTATCACACAACCAACTTTATGCATCATAGGAAAACATGATCGAATGACCCCTAAAAAAGTGGGCATAGAACTTGCAAGTAAAATTAATAACTCTCAACAAGTAATCATTGAAGATTCAGGACATATGTCTATTTTAGAAACCGCAAGTGAAACTAAAAATTTATTAAAAACATTTTTTAAGGAGAATAGTTAAATGCAATATAAAGGAACATGTCATTGTAAAAATATAGAATTTGAAGTTGAAACTAATTTGGAAAAAATAGTTCAATGCAATTGCTCTATTTGTATTAGAAGGAATGCAAAAATGATTATGATCCCAAAAGAAAATTTTACCTTAACTAAAGGAGAAAATGATTTAGCTCTTTATCAATTTAATTCTAATATCGCCAAACACTATTTTTGCAAAAAATGTGGAGTTTATACTCATCATAATAGAAAATCTGATCCCAACGGAATGGGAGTAAACTTAGGTTGTTTAGATGATATCGATCCTCTTGAATATGATGCTTTAGCATTTGATGGGAAAAAACTTTAAATTCATCAATTCTTGATTTTATCTTGAAAAAAACTAGTATTGACCATGGCCCAAGTTAAAGAATTTCTTACTTTTGATGATATTTTATTACAACCCAGAAAATCCTCTGTGTTGCCTAATCAAGTCAACATTCAAACCCAATTAACTAAAAATATAACACTAAATATTCCCGTTTTATCAGCTGCTATGGACACTGTAACTGAGTCAAAAATGGCGATAGCCATGGCTCAAAATGGAGGTTTAGGTGTTATTCATAAAAATTTTGATATCCTCACCCAAGCATCTGAAGTTGCGAGAGTAAAGAGATTTGAAGCAGGTATTGTTTATGATCCTATCACGATGTCTCCAGAGAACACTATTGAAGATGTTTTTGCTATTATGGATGAAAAAAAAATATCTGGTTTTCCTGTTATAGATAAAACTAAAAAATTACTAGGCATTATCACCAATCGTGATGTTCGATTTGTGACTAATAAAAAATCAATGGTTAAAGACTACATGACCAAAAAAGTAATCACCATTCAAAAAAACCAATCAACTAATCATGCCAAAAAACTTCTTCATGAAAATCGTATTGAAAAATTGGTTGTTGTCGACAATCAAAAAAAATGTATTGGACTAATCACAGTTAAAGATATTCAAAGAAGTGAAAGATATCCATCTTCAGTTAGAGATAAAAATGGTCGATTGCTTGTTGGTGCGGCTGTTGGGACTAAATTAGATGATTTAGAAAGAGCCATTGCACTAGACAAATCAGGTGTGGATGTTTTATTTATTGACACTGCTCACGGTCATTCCATGTCTGTTATAGACGCCTATAAAAAAATCAGAAAAAATACTCATTGCCCTATAGTTGTTGGAAATATCGCTACCCCTGATGCTGCAAAAGATTTAATTAAATTAGGAGTTGATGCAATTAAAGTGGGGATAGGCCCTGGTTCAATATGTACAACACGTGTTGTTGCAGGAGTAGGCGTTCCTCAGTTTACAGCTATTCAAGAAATATCAACAGTTGCCTCAAAAGCTAAAATTCCGATGATATCTGATGGGGGTATACGTTTTTCTGGAGATATTGTTAAAGCTTTAGCAGCAGGTGCTAATTGCATAATGGCAGGTTCACTGTTTGCTGGCACGGATGAGTCCCCTGGAGAAGTTTTCTTATTTCAAGGTCGTTCTTATAAGTCTTATCGAGGTATGGGCTCCTTAGGTGCGATGGCTCGAGGAAGTGCTGATCGATATTTTCAAGATGAAATTAATGAGTCAATTAAATTAGTCCCTGAGGGAATAGAGGGTCGGATCCCTTATAAAGGTACAGTTTCGAATGTTTTATTTCAGTTAACAGGTGGTCTTAAATCTGGAATGGGCTATACAGGATCAAAAGATTTATCCAATTTAAGAAAAAATGCAAAATTTATCCGATTGACTAATTCGGGAATAAACGAAAGTCATGTTCACGGCGTTCAAGTGACTAAAGAAGCACCAAATTATAGGTCCAATTGACAAAATCAGTCTTAATTATTGATTTTGGCTCGCAGTACACTCATTTAATTGGAAGAAAAATTCGCGAGCTAGGCATCTTTGCGGAAATATATCCCCCTAAGTATTTAAATAACGTAACAAATATTTTAAATCATTCTGTTTTAATCTTATCAGGAGGACCAGACTCAGTATTAAATAAAAATTCTCCATCAATTGATATTCCTTTAAATCAAATACCAATACCTATTCTTGGAATATGTTATGGATTTCAATATATCTCCAAAGAATTTGACGGCGTTATTGAAAAAAGTAATCAACGAGAATACGGAAAAACAATCATCAAAGTAGGAAAATCAGATTTATTTAAAAACACAAATCTCGAACAGCAAGTGTGGATGTCACATGGAGATAGTTTAACGACTATCCCTAAAGGATTTAAGGTACTTGCAAAAACTAAAAACAAAGTACCCGCAGCCATAGCGAAGAAAAATATTTATGCTATTCAGTTCCACTGTGAAGTTACGCATTCTGAATTTGGTACGCAAATTCTTCAAAATTATTTATTTGATATTTGTGGTCTTAAGCAAAATTGGAAAAATAATGACTTACATCAAACAATTGGAAGATATTTTAAAATTAATGTTAAAGAAAAAAAACCAAATATTATATGTGCGGTCTCGGGTGGGGTAGACTCTACTGTACTGGCATTTGCTATTTCAAAATATATTAAACTAGACAATGTTCATTTTATCTTTGTGAATAATGGCTTACTTCGAAAATACGATGTGAAAAATATTAAAGCAGTATTTAAAAGTTTTAATTTAAAACTTAATATCATTAATGCAGAACATATGTTTTTAAAGAAACTGAAAAATGTTACAGATCCTGAGCAAAAAAGGAAAATAATCGGGGGATTGTTTATTGAAGTATTTTCTAAATATATCAGAAATTTAGAACAAAAAGATTTTTATTTAGCGCAAGGTACTCTTTACACTGATATCATTGAAAGTCGCTCTTATCATGGAGGTAAAAGCGTTACGATTAAATCCCATCATAATGTAGGAGGACTTCCTAAAGACCTTAAATTTGACGTAATTGAGCCATTTAGAGAGCTTTTTAAAGATGAAGTAAGGAGACTAGGCTTATTTTACAAACTTGATGAAAAATTCATCAATCGTCATCCTTTTCCAGGGCCAGGGCTAGGAATTAGATGTATTGGTAAAGTGAATAGACAAAGACTTGATACACTTCGAGAAATTGATGAAATATTTATTAATTTTTTAATTGAAAAAGATTTATATAAGAATTCTTGGCAAGCTTTTGCTGTATTATTACCTGTAAAGTCAGTTGGTGTAATGGGTGATGAAAGGACTTATGAAGAGACCTGCGTTCTAAGATCAATCAATTCGGTTGATGGTATGACGGCTGATGTAACAAATATTGATATTTCTATTCTTTCTGAGGTCGCAACATTAATAGTAAATAAGGTTCCAAGAGTAAATAAAGTACTTTACGATATTACAAGCAAACCACCCTCAACTATTGAGTGGGAATAAGTTTATTTTTAATTTATAGATATTCTGATGAAATTTGAAAATGTAACTGTTGATTTGATCTCAAATATCTATTTTGATGGTAATGTAACTAGTAGAAATATTTTTTTTTCTGATGGTTCTTTGAAAACATTAGGGGTCATGCTTAAAGGTGAGTATGAATTCAAGACATCCAAAAAAGAAATCATGGAAATATCTTCAGGCGAAATGCACGTTTTACTTCCAAATTCAAAAGATTGGAATATTTTTAAAGAAAATACCTCTTTTGAGATCCCGGCTAATAGTTCATTTAAAGTAAAAATTAAAAAAATTACTAATTATTGTTGTTCGTATATTGATTAACTATCACTAGAATATTAAAAAAAATTTTATGTCAGTTGTACTATTATTACTTTAGTGGTTTAATTTTGTTTTGAATAATTTTTTTGATGTAATTGTAATCGGTGCTGGTGCAGCAGGATTGATGTGCGCTATAGAGTCAGCCAAAAGAAATAAAAAAGTCATTGTATTAGATCATTCTAAAAAAATAGGTGAAAAGATAAGAATATCTGGGGGAGGAAGGTGTAATTTTACTAATTTAAATACAAATCCTTCTAAGTTTATTTCTGAAAATCCTAAGTTTATGATTTCTTCACTAAATCAATATGATCAGTATGATTTTATTAAATTAGTTGAGTCTTACAATATCAAGTTTCATGAAAAAAAATTAGGTCAGCTTTTTTGTGATGATAGTTCTCAACAAATAATTGATTTACTTTTATCTGAATGTGAAAAATATCAGGTTACTATCCATAAAGAATTTGTTGTTGAGGATATTGATTATTTTAATGAGTTATATTTAGTAAGATCTCTAATAAATAGTTTTACTTGTCATTCTCTAGTCATTGCTACTGGTGGTCTTTCTATTCCTAAGATTGGGGCCAGTAAGTTTGGTTACGATGTTGCTAAACAATTTGATTTAAATGTTATTTCAACATCTCCAGCGTTAGTTCCATTAACATTTAACGAAGATATTCTTAAAATTTGTAAGGAATTAACTGGATTATCAGTAGATGCCATTGTGTCGTTTGGCAAAACTCTTTTCCAAGAGGGGATGTTATTCACCCATAGGGGTCTAAGCGGTCCTTCAATTTTACAAATTTCCTCTTATTGGAAGCTAAAACAAGAAATAAAGATTAATTTATCTCCAGATATTGATGTTTACGAATTTTTAATTCAAAAGAAATCATCAAATTCTAAACAAGATGTTCAATCTGCAATTTCAGAGATTATACCAAAGAGACTATCGCAAATTATTTGTGACAACCTTAATATAAGCGGAAAAATTATAGATATTTCTAATAAACTATTAAATAAACTATCTTTATTTATTAATTCTTGGCAACTTAACCCCATTGGTACTGAGGGCTATAGGACTGCAGAGGTTACCCTTGGTGGTGTTGATACAAGAGAAATTTCTTCAAAGACCATGATGGTTGTTAAACAACCTGGTTTATTTTTTATAGGAGAGGTAGTTGATGTGACTGGCCATTTAGGAGGTTATAATTTCCAATGGGCATGGTCCTCTGGATATGTAGCGGGACAACACACATGATAGAACTCTTTTATATCTCAGTAATTGTATTACATTGATTCTAAATGAAATCTGAATTTTCTAGAATAAACTTATTACCTAACTATGTTTTTGCTGAAATTAATCAATTAAAGGCAAAGCTTAGAAAAAAAGGTAATGATATTATTGATTTTGGGATGGGAAATCCCGATATGCCAACACCCAAACATATTAGAGATAAATTAAAGGAAGTTGTAGATAAGCCAGGAGTGGGTAGATACTCAGTTAGTAAAGGAATTTTAGGCTTAAGAAAAGCTCAAGCAAATTATTATGAAAAAAGATTTGGAGTGAAATTAAATCCTGAAAATGAAGTTATAGTTACCTTAGGTTCGAAAGAAGGACTTGCTAATTTAGCACAAGCGATTTCCTCACCAGGAGATATTATTATTTCTCCTAATCCGTCATACCCCATTCATCCTTACGGATTTATTATTGCAGGCGCCTCCCTTAGACATTTACCAACAATGTTTGAGGGGAAATTTGATCCTGATAAGTATTTAGAAAGACTAGATCGATCTATACGACATAGTACTCCGACACCAGTAGCATTAATTGTTTCTTTTCCTTCTAATCCGACAGCGCAAGTTGTCGATTTAAATTTTTATAAAGAGATAGTGAAGTTAGCTCTTAAATACCAGGTATATGTTTTATCTGATTTAGCTTATGCTGAAATATATTTTGACCAATCGCCGCCACCTTCTATTTTACAAGTTCCTAAAGCTAAAAATATTGCGGTTGAATTTACTTCAATGTCTAAAACATATGCCATGGCCGGTTGGAGAATAGGTTATGCTGTAGGAAACTCTAAATTAATAGCTGCTTTAACTAAAATTAAATCTTATTTAGATTACGGTGCTTTTACTCCTGTCCAAGTCGCAGCTGCAGCTGCATTGAACGGTTCTCAAAAGTGTGTCTCAGAAATTCGCTCAATTTACCAAAGTCGTCGAGACGTGCTAGTTGAGTCAATGGGTAGAGCAGGATGGGAAATACCTGTTCCTCAAGCGAGTATGTTTGCTTGGGCTCCAATACCAAAAAAATATCAAAACAAAGGATCTTTAAAATTTGCCAGAGATTTAATGACAAAAGCAGATGTTGCTGTATCCCCAGGT
This sequence comes from Alphaproteobacteria bacterium, assembly GCA_036937365.1. Classification (GTDB taxonomy): domain Bacteria; phylum Pseudomonadota; class Alphaproteobacteria; order HIMB59; family HIMB59; genus HIMB59. The sequence continues at coordinate 1,152 of JAXOVD010000027.1, read as the reverse complement.
GTTGCATTTGGAGAGTATGGAGAGGGATTTGTTCGGATTGGGTTAGTTGAAAATGAACAAAGAATAAGACAGGCCGCAAAAAACGTAAGAAATCTCCTAAAATAGGTAAAATTATCTAGTCAATTCAAATAAAACATTGCGAATACCGTTGATAATTATATAAAACCAAGCTTGATGATTAATACTAAGAAAATTGGATCTGTTCTTAAAAATCTTCAAATATCTGAAGATTTAGAATTAAATGATGAAATTAATGCTCAAGAAGGGCAGTTGATCGCCGTTAAAGTTATATCCGTAAATCCCAATTATAATAAATTAGAATTAATATCAGGAAGAATTACTGAATTAACTGAGGGTGATATTATCTTAGGAGCGTTAGGTAATCGTATTGCATCATCAGGTATGACGGGTTCTGTTCCAGACGAATTAAACAAACATGATAAAATTCACATATTAAATTTAGGTGGTGTAATTGGAAATTGTAAAGATTTCAATATTCTACTAGGACCTGCAACAGAATGTGAAGTTGTTGGTTCCATAATTAAAAATGGTAAACAATTAAATCTTAAAGATTTAGCTAAAGTAAAAAAATCTCTTTTATCTAACAACCTCTCATCCATCGCTGTAATTGGAACTGGTATCGACTCAGGAAAAACTACTGTTTCTTCTTTTATTATTAAAACTCTAAGTAAATATTTTGCAAAAATTAATGCGTGCAAATTAGCCGGGACCGCTTCTCAAAAAGATCTTTATTCTTATGAGGATAATGGCGCCAATCTAACATCAGATTTTGTTGACTATGGACTCCCTAGTACTTGCATGAATGATAAAGACACCATTCAAGAATGCTCTATATCTGTTATTGATTACGTTAGTAAAGATGCCGATTTAATACTGATGGAATTAGGTGATGGTTATCACGGTGATTATGGAACAAAAGAAATTATTCAAAATAAAGACATTACTAAACTCATTAAAGTGATTGTTATTTGTGCTTATGATATTTCTGGCGCGGTCAATATAATTGAAAATCTCGAACAAAATGGATTAGAGGATAAGCTTCTAATTATCAGTGGTCCTGTTACTAATAATGTATCTGCCTTCAATCAGTCTATTAGTAAATTTAAGTTTAAAAACTTAGATTTTTTAAAC
>JAXOVD010000026.1:0-13439 GCA_036937365.1 Alphaproteobacteria bacterium | reverse complement strand
GCAAAATGGGATAATGATAATATGGCGACTTATTCTTCCAAAATTATCAAAAACATTATTCGCCAACAATTAAAGTTTAAAGGATTAATAATGAGCGATGATATGACCATGAAAGCCAATCAATCCGACATAAAGGAAAGTGTTCAAAAATGTAATCAATCTGGAATAGATATATTTCTTGATTGTAGTTCAGATTGGGGGAGGTATCTTGAAGTAATCAATTCGTTTAAAATTACAAATCGATATAAAAAATCTCTAAAAACAAAGAGGCTTAGTACAAACCGTGATCTTAAATCTATTAATATAATTCAATATCATGATTTGTATAATGAACTAGTCAAAACTTATGGAATCTAATCTTAATATAGAAATCAATGATTACAATGGACCGTTAGATGTTCTTTTAGAACTGGTGCATAAAAATAAATATGATTTAAAAAATTTACCAATTTTAGAATTATGTAATCAGTATATTTCTTTTATCGAAGATTTAAAAAAAGTTAGCATTGAAATTGCGTCTGAATATTTATTGATGGCGTCTATTATGGTTTTTTTAAAATCAAAATTTCTTGTAAATAAAGATAAAGAAGAAGATGTTAAAAAAGTAACAAAATTTTTAACCAATCGATTAACAATTTTAGAATTAGTTCACAAAAATAGTAAATTACTTTTTGAACTTCCTCAGTACAAACAACAGTTTTTTTCTAGTACCTATAAACACAAATTAAAAATTGAAAAAAATTTCATCATTAAAGATAAGCTTATTGATTTATTAAAAGCATATGCGGATATTCATCGAAGAAACCAACAGTACACGTTGAAGTTTTCTTCATCCAAGCTATTTACGATCAAGGATGGTCAGAATATAATAAACAATAAAATAGCCAGTAATCACGATTGGTTTTCTTTGAAAAGTCTTATCCCTGAAAATTTACAATCTGATATTTTGAATAAATCCTTTTACTCCAGTACTTTTAACGCCAGTCTTCATATGGCCAAAAAAGATAAGGATAAAATTAAAAAGATTGATATTAGGCAATCAAAGCCTTTTTCTGATATATATCTAAAAAAACATGAGTGAAACATCCCAGAAAATTGAAGCCTTAATTTTTGCTTCAAGTAAGCCCATATCTGAAAATGAAATAAAAAAACGCCTAGATATCCATGAAGACATTTCCGAGGTGATGTCTAATTTAGAGTCGGCTTATCAACATCGGGGAATTAATTTAAAAAAAATTTCAAAAGGATGGATTTTTTTAACTAATACAGAAGTTAGTGAAATATTTCATGAAAAAAAAGAAATTCAAAAAAGACTCTCTAAGCAAGCAATTGAAACGCTAGCTATCATTGTTTACCACCAGCCCATTACAAAAGCTGAAATTGAAAGTATTCGTGGAGTAGTTATTGGACAAGGAATTTTTGATCAACTTATGGAATTAGGTTGGATTGCTCCGGGTGGTCGAAAAGAAGTTCCAGGACGTCCTATCTTATGGGAGACCACTGATGATTTTTTATTACATTTTGGATTGGGCACGCTAGATAATCTTCCAGGTATCGAAGAAATGAAAAATTCAGGATTACTCAATGATAATTTTGCCTCAATGAACATTCAAGAGATCAATGAAGATTTAAATAAAGATGAAGCTTTTGTTGATGAAGAAGAAAGTACGGATGAAAATTTAGATGAATTTTCACAAAGTCAATTAAATCAAAATAATGATACTTGATGTAAAAAATCTTCATCATTCTTATGGTGAAATTGAAGCTTTAAATAATTTAAATTTTTCAATTAAGAATAGTTCAATCGTTTCTGTGTTAGGTCCATCTGGATGCGGTAAGACAACATTAATTAGAGTAATCGCAGGATTGGAGTCTGTTCAAAAAGGAGAAATTTTTATAGAAGATACCATAGTCGCTAATAATCAATTAAATACACCTCCTGAAAAAAGACCCATTTCTTATGTCTTTCAAGATTTTGCACTATTTCCGCATATGACTGTCCTAGAAAATATAAGTTTTGCTGCAGGTTCGAGGAAAAATAAAAAACAATTAATTGATCAAGTAATACAATTAGCAAAAGTAGATAATTTTTTACAAAAATACCCCCATTCATTAAGTGGGGGAGAACAACAACGAGTTGCTCTAGCAAGATCAATTGCCGTTCAACCTAAATTGCTACTCTTAGATGAACCATTTTCTGATTTAGATATTAATTTAAAAAGAGAAATTATTGATGACACTCTTCATCTAATCAATAGCCTTGAGTCATCCGCGTTGGTTGTAACTCATAATGCCGAAGAAGCTATGTTTTTAAGTGATATGATTATTGTCATGGATCAAGGAAAAATTGTTCAAGTAGGAACTCCCCATCAAATTTATTTCCATCCGGTTAATCAATATGTCGCTTCTCTTTTTGGTGAAACGAATATATTCCAGACTACTGTTCAAAATAATCAATGTAATACTCCACTCGGTTCGATCGAAGTTAATAATCTAAAAGATAACCAAATTGTTAATGTTGTTATTAGGCCTGAGGCTATCAAATTAAGCCAAGAAAAATCTCCACTATTAAATCCTAATACGGGCGTGGTCGTGGACTCCAAATTTTTAGGTAACAGTGCTATTATTCATATGACCGTAAACGATCAGTTTAATCAAAAGCACCACATTCATAGTAAAGTACTTGGTAATTTTCTACCTCCGGCCGCAAGTTCAGTTTCAATTACTCTCGATAAGAGTCACATCTTTATTTTTCCTAGATAATTCTATTATATTAGAGTAATATTTTCTCATGGGTGCATTTAGTATTTGGCATTGGATAATTGTTTTAATTATTGTTCTTCTTTTGTTTGGGAAGGGTAAAATTCCAACCTTAATGGCAGATATGGCTAAAGGTATTAAGTCTTTTAAAAAAAATATGTCTGAAGAAGATACTTCAGATAAATCAGACGCAGACATCTCCGATAAGGACAAGTAATGTTTTCCTTAGGTTGGATGGAGATTTCCATCATCCTAATCATCACAATAGTCGTAGTTGGACCAAAAGAAATCCCCACTGTCATCAGATTTGTTAAGTCAATTACTAAAAATTTAAGAAAAGTTTCCCGAGAATTTACCTCTACTATAGATGAAATTACCCACATCCAAGAAGTCAAAGATATTAAAAAAGAAATTTTAGATACCAAAGAAGCTGTCTTAAAAGAAGGCAAAGATTTAGATGAGTTTATTGAAAAAAATAATCAAGAAATCATGAAAGATAAAAATGACGGTTGACTCAGAAGATACATCAATGAATTTTTTAGATCATTTGAAAGAACTAAGACAAAAATTGATTTACTCAATTATTTTTTTTTTAATTTCATTTGTTGTAAGTTTTTATTTTTCTCAATCAATTTTTGAATTCCTTGCTAGACCATTGACATCAATTTTAGGTGAAGGTAATGGACTAATATATACAGCTCTTCAGGAAGCTTTTTTAACAAATGTTAAAGTCGCTTTTTTCACTGCTGCTTTTATTTCATTTCCATTTTTATCATTTCAAATATGGTCATTTGTTTCTCCCGGTTTACTTAAAAAAGAAAAACAAGTATCCCTCCCAACCTTAATAGCTATTCCTTTTCTTTTTATATTAGGAGCTGCGGTTGTGTATTACGTAATTTCTCCTATCGCATGGAAGTTTTTTTTGAGTTTTCAAAGTTCACAGGCAGACAGTATTAATATTACGCTTCAAGCAAAAATGAATGAATACCTATCGTTGATGATGACATTTATTTTCGCTTTTGGTCTGGCTTTTCAATTGCCAGTTATTTTATTATTACTTGTTAGAGTGGGGGTTTTGTCAATCGATCAACTGGTTTCTTTTAGAAAATATGCGATTGTTTTAGCATTTGTATTTGCTGCCATCATCACTCCACCTGATCCTTTTTCACAAATTTCTCTGGCCTTACCAATTATAATTTTATATGAAGTATCTATTCTTATTTCTAAGTTTTTAGCAAAAAGGAATAAAAATAAAGAACAGAATGAAGATAACACAGGCTAATGCATGATATTAATTTCATAAGAGAAAATCCCTCACAGTTCGATGACGGTCTCAAAAAAAGATTTTTAGATCCGCAGTCTCATTTGATATTGGATTTAGACGCCCAAAAAAGATTATTATTAACAAAATCTCAGGATCTTCGATCAGAAAGAAAAAACCTTTCCTCTGAATTTTCTAAACTAAACGATGATGAAAAGGCATCATTGCAAATAAAGGTTCAAGATATAAAGAATAATATTGATCAGTTTGAAAAAGAAATTTCTGAAATTGACTCTCAATTAAAGAATATACTTTCATCTTTGCCAAATTTACCTCATCCCGATGTTCCTGTAGGTGAAAATGAAGAAAGTAACATCATTGTTAAAAAAGTAGGCGATATACCAAATTATTCTTTTAAACCTAAACCCCATTATGAGTTGGGTGAAGAGTTAGGTATGCTTGATTTTGATCAAGCAGGGAAAGTTTCTGGCACTCGTTTTGTTTATGTAAAAAACCATTTAGCACGTCTTGAAAGAGCAATTGCTAATTTTATGTTAGACAAACATACTGTTGATTTTGGATATATGGAAATTATTCCACCTAATCTAGTAAGAGATGCTGCTGCATATGGCACTGGACAACTCCCTAAATTTTCTGAAGATTTATTTAAAACAAATACTGATCATTGGCTTATACCTACCGCTGAAGTGCCACTGACCAATTTAGTTTTGGATACAATTGTTTCAGATAAAACCTTACCTCAAAGATACACGGCTTGGACACCTTGCTATCGATCTGAAGCTGGAGCCGCGGGCAGAGATACAAGAGGGATGATTAGGCAGCATCAATTTTCAAAAGTAGAATTAGTTAGTATAACTAATGAGGAGGACTCAGAACAAGAACTCGAACGGATGCTAAACTGCGCCACCTCTATTCTAGATGATTTAAAAATTTCCTATCAGGTTATGTTGCTATCATCTGGTGATATGGGTTTTTCTGCAGAAAAAACTTATGACATTGAAGTTTGGTTACCAGGGGAGGGGAAGTATCGAGAAATCTCATCTTGTAGTAATTGTCGTTCTTTCCAAGCAAGAAGAATGAATGCTAGATATAAATCTGAAGACCAAAATAAATTTGTTCATACCCTCAATGGTTCTGGCCTTGCAGTTGGCAGAACATTAATAGCGGTATTAGAAAATTATCAAAATGAAGATGGCTCAGTTACTGTTCCTGATGTTTTATTACCCTATATGGGTGATATTAAAGTAATTAAGAAATTTTAATTTTATTTTTAGCGCAATAATCTTTAAAAAATTGATAGGCAGATCGGCCGGTACGATTTCCCCTTGCGAATATCCATTTTTGTGCATGATCTTCAATCTCAGTATTGAAGGGTATCTTATAATAATCAAAGTAGTTTTTTACAATCATGATAAAATCATTCTTATTTAAATTATGAAAACTTACCCATAATCCAAAACGATCAGATAAAGAAACTTTTTCTTCTATTCCCTCATCTTGAGATATTGCCGAAGACCGCTCATTGTCAATCATATCTCTTTTCATTAAATGGCGACGGTTACTTGTGACATATACTAAAAAATTGTATTTAGAGTTTGAAAAAGACCCTTCAAGAAAAGACTTAAATTGAATGTATCTTCTATCATTTTGTTCAAAGGAGAGATCGTCTATAAATAAAATTATGTTTTTTTTAAAGTCAAAATTAAGAAAAATATTTGCAAGATCTGAAATATCATCACTGTTAACTTCTAATGTAACAAAATTGTCATATTCATCTGCAAATTTCTGAACAATCCCTCTAATTAAACTACTCTTACCACTTCCACGCACACCCCATAGGAGGGCATGGTTATAAGAGTATCCCTCAAGGAAATTTTTAGTATTTTCTTTAATTAAATTTAATTGGTCATTTAAGCCATAAAGTAAATTTAAATTAAGTACTTTATTAAAAGGGACCTCTTCAATATTTTTTTTGAAGCTATTCCAGAAAAGTAGTGTCTTATTATCCAATTTTTTATTGACTTAGTTATTGATTGTGAGATTTTAGTCCTAATTTTACATATTTAAAGGATTTATATTATGGAACAACTTGCAGGAATTTTACCCTTACTTCTTATTTTCGTCGTTTTTTATTTTTTGCTTATTAGACCCCAACAAAAGAAATTAAAAGAACATAAAAACATGATTGCTAATTTAAAAAAAGGTGATCGAATTGTCACTCAAGGGGGGATAATCGGAAGTATTCATTACGTTAATGACGATGGAACCCTTTCAGTTGAAATTGCTGATAATGTTAATGTTAAAGTAGCTAAAGGTATGGTTGCAGATATTGCTGCGAAGTAACTTACGTTATAAAATTAAACTCTAAATTATTTATATGTCTTTTTTAAAGCAATGGAGATTTTGGCTTTCTTTGTTGCTTTTAGGCTTTTGTTTTTATTTTATCCAACCTAACTTTAATTCCAATAACACAGACGGTAAGCTCAATTTTGGATTAGATATTCAAGGTGGATATTCATATCTATTAGAACTAAACGAAAATGAATTTAAGCAAAATTTATTAGTTAAAACTATCCAAGCTTTAGAAAGTTCTTATGATATTCAATCTGAAATATCTAATGATCAAATATTTATATCTTCTGATCAAAACACTGATGTTTTAAATAATTTAACTATCCAATCTCTTGGTTTTGAAATAATTGACCGCAACAACGACGGTATTTTGTTAGGTTTATTAGAGCAAAACTTCAATCAATCTTTATCAGAAATGACTCTTAATGCTGTTGAGATTGTAAGGTCGAGAGTAGATTTTTTAGGGAATAAAGAGCTATCTTTACAAAAGGTCGGACTTAATAAAATTTTGTTAGAAATTCCTGGAAATTTAGACACTAACGTAAAAGATGTTATTTCTAAAACAGCAAAACTAACTTTTCACTTAGAAAAAAATTCATTAGTTAACTCTAAAGTTTTTTTTAATGAAGAGACGGGAGAAGAAATTCGAGTTCAAGATATTCCCAATCTCACGGGTGATTATATTCAAGACGCTTCACTTCAATATAACCAAAATGAACCAGTTGTTTCTTTTTCTTTTAATAAAGAGGGTTCAGATCTATTTGCTAAAATGACCTCAGAAAATGTGGGTTCCAGGTTTGCAATTGTTTTAGATGGTGCTTTAATTACAGCGCCTGTTATAAGAGAGATGATCCCAGGTGGTAGTGGTCAAATTTCAGGTAACTTCACTAATGAGTCAGCCAATAATTTGGCAATCATTTTAAAATCAGGATCGCTTCCTACAGAAATTAAAATCATTCAAGAAAAACAGGTTGGTCCCACTCTGGGAAGGGAGGGTGTAAAAAAAGGTGTTTATGCTTCCCTTATTGCCTTAATTGCCATTACTATATTTATGATCGCCTATTATAAAGTTTCAGGTTTATTTACTGCAATTACTATAATCAGTTGCCTTGGTATGCTTTTCGCTCTTATGTCTTTATTAAACACGACCTTAACTCTTCCTGGGGTTATTGGTATTGTTCTAACCATAGGCATGTGCGTTGATGCTAATGTATTAGTTTTTGAGAGAATTAGAGAAAATTATAAAAACAGTATTATAGAAAACCCCAAAAATGATGGTTTTGGTTCTGCTTACGTAACTATTTTAGACTCAAATTTAACTACTTTATTTGCTGCCATTTTTCTTTTTGCTTTTGGCTTTGGTCCAATTAGAGGTTTTTCAATTTCATTAATCATTGGAATTATTTCATCACTTATAGTTACTTTTATTGTCTTAAAGTTCTTTATTGATATTACTTCAGGTAAATATTTAGGTTTAAATAAATGATAAATTTTTATTCATATAAAAAAAAATCCTATCTTGTTTCGTTAATTTTAATTTCGCTAACTATTGTGATAATTTTTTTGAAAGGATTAAATTTAGGGATTGATTTTAAGGGTGGTTTGAATTTTGAAGTCAGAACTAATCTGTCTAATGAACAAATCTTTGATACTTTTCAAGAAATTAATACTGATCGCGAAATTATCGTTAAAAAAGAAATTGGTAGTGATGTCCACACAATTCGAATTGAAACTGGAAATGATAATGCAGCGTTCATAGAAGAAATAAATCAACTCATTCAAAATCATCCAGAAATGGAAGTTTTAATTTCTGAATATATCGAACCTACTTTTAGTGATGAGTTAATTAAAAATTCATTATACGCCATGATTTCGTCTTTAGTAGTTATTGCCTTTTATATTTGGATTAGATTTGATTGGCAATTTGCAGCTTCTGGAATTTTTGCATTACTTCATGATGTTTTTATCGCAATTGGTTTTATGTCTTTATTTAATATTGAATTTAACTTAACTATGATTGCAGCTCTCTTACTAATAGCAGGATATAGTATAAATGATACGATTGTTCTTTTTGATCGATTAAGAACCTTAACTTCTGATGAAAATAATAAGGACTCTTTTCCAGATAATGTTAATAATTCAATTAGGTTAAATCTTCGAAGAACAATCCTAACTAGTTTTACAACGATCTTAGCGCTGATTTGTTTAGTAATATTAGCTCCAGTAAATTTAACTGAAATGCCTATTGTATTTATTTTTGGTGTTTTAATAGGAACTTATTCATCTTTATTTTTAGCTCTTAGTATTGTTGGAGATTTAAATTATGAGGCTGTACTTAAAGCCAGAGACTCTTGATATTTTTTCAAAAAAACTCCCGTTTGATTATCAGATAATTTAATCAAATCTTTTGTTTGACCTTCAAAAAGTATTTTTCCGCCTTGATCTCCGCCTTCAGGTCCTAGATCAATAATCCAATCGCTTGTATTGATAACATCTAAATTATGTTCAATAACTATTACTGTGTTTCCGTAAGAAACAAGTTTATGTAATATTTCTAATAATTTTTTGATATCTTCGAAGTGTAATCCAGTCGTTGGTTCATCTAAAATATACAAAGTCTTTCCAGTTTGTCTTTTTGATAATTCTTTTGATAATTTAATTCTTTGCGCCTCACCACCTGAAAGAGTAGTGGCCGCTTGTCCTATAGAAATGTAGCCTAGTCCTACATTTTGTAATGTTTTGAGTTTCGAAAACACCTGTGGGTTTGACTCAAAAAATTCGCAAGCATCGTCCACAGTCATGGATAAAATATCACTTATATTTTTTGATTTAAATTGTACTGCTAAGGTTTCTTTATTGTATCTTTTTCCATTACAAACCTCACATTTAACATAAACTGGAGCTAAAAAATGCATTTCAATTTTTTTAAGACCATCTCCCTCACAACTCTCACATCTTCCACCCTTAACATTAAAAGAAAATCGACCAGGTTTAAAACCTTTCACTTTTGCTTCAGGTAAATTTGCAAACCATTCTCTAATAGGGGTAAACAACCCTACGTAGGTAGCGGGATTAGAACGCGGCGTTCTTCCAATAGGAGATTGATCAATATTGATCACTTTGTCGATATTCTCAATCCCATTTATACTTTCGTAAGGTAGTGTTTTAATTATTTTTTCATAAATTCTATTATTCGCAGCACCATATAAAGTTTCATTTATAAGAGTAGATTTACCGCTTCCTGAAACACCTGTAACACTTATAAATTTTCCCAGAGGAAATTTAACGCTTACCTTTTTAAGGTTATTCCCTTTAGCATTTGTAATTTGAATAAATCCTTTATTTTCATTTTGGTTTTGTGTTTCTGGATATCGATTAATGATTCCATTAATATATCCACTAGTGAGACTATCTTTGTTATGTAATATTTTTTGAAAGGATCCTTCGGAAACTATAGATCCTCCTTTTATTCCTGCATACTTTCCAATATCCACAATGTAATCGGCCTCTCTAATTATGTCCTCATCATGTTCGACAACTATGATTGTATTGCCAAGATCTCTTAAATTTTTAAGAGTGTTGATTAATTTTTGATTATCTCGTTGGTGGAGTCCAATAGAAGGTTCATCTAAAACATAAGTTACTCCAGTTAAACCTGAGCCTATTTGACTTGCTAGTCTTATTCTTTGAGATTCACCACCTGATAATGTTGAGCTTTTTCTCGATAGACTTAGATAATTCAATCCAACTTCATTTAGAAAGTTTAGTCGTGAAAAAATTTCTTTTTTTAATGGAGCTGCAATTAATTTTTTTTGATCAGATAATGATTTTTCAAAATTACCGAACCAATTTAGAGTTTTATTGATGCTTAATTGGGTAAGTTCACTAATATTTACATTATCAATTTTAATACAAAGAGCCTTTTCATTTAATCGATTTCCTTGGCAAGATTGACAAGTTTTAGAATTTCTAAATTTTTCCAGTTCCCATTGGCGCCACCAACTAGAAGTGCCATCATAAATATTATCCATGATATTAATGAGCCCTTCAAAATTCTTACCTCCATATAATACTTCATTTTGAATATTTTTAGATAATTTTGACCAAATGACATCCTTAACATTATTTTTATCAAATAATTTTTTTAATTTTGGGTGTATTTTAGTTTGAGCTTTTTCTGACCAATAATTAATTGCACCTTCATTGAAACTTAAATTTTTATCTGGAATAAGTAAGTCTTCATCAAAAGCATCAACCTCACCAAGACCATCGCAATCACCACAGGCTCCGTAAGGATTATTAAAACTAAAAAGTCTTGGTTCAATTTCATCTATGCTAAAACCACTAACAGGACACATAAATTTATTGGATAAGCTAATAAGTTTTTCACTTTCAAGATCATAAACTTCAACATTTCCATTGCTTTCATTAAGGCAAATTTCAATGCTGTTAGCTAAACGATCACGATTTTCTTCACTGGGGATTACCCTATCAATGATGACACTGATAGAATGTTTGAAATTTTTGCTTAATTCTGGAATTTCATTTTTTTGATATATTTTTTCGTTTACATAAAAGCGCTCATATCCTTTTTTAAAATATTCTTCAAATAATTTTTTATATTCTCCTTTTCTTCCTTTAATAAGGGGAGTCATGATCATAATTTTTTTTTTATTAAATTTGGATACGACTTCATCAATAATTTCAGAACTAGTTAGCCCAATGATAGGTTTGCCGGTTGTCGGAGAGTAAGGTGTGCCCACTCTTGCAAATAAAACCCTTAAGTAATCATAAATTTCTGTAACTGTTCCAACTGTGGATCTGGGATTTTTACTAGTTGTTTTTTGATCAATAGAGATTGCAGGTGACAAACCTTCAATTTTGTCTACTTTGGGTTTATCCATCATATCTAAAAATTGCCTTGCATAAGCACTAAGTGATTCGATGTATTTTCTCTGACCTTCTGCATAAATTGTATCAAAGGCGAGTGTTGATTTCCCTGATCCACTTACACCAGTGATAACAACCAATTTATTTTTAGGTAAACTTAGATTTATGTTTTTTAAATTATGTTCATGGGCATTATGAACAATGATATGGGTGAGGGGAGAAGTATTTTCCATAAATTTGGTATCAATAAAAGATGAATTAATATATATTAATATAATCTTTTAATTAAAATAATCATGGCTGGATCAGTAAATAAAGTAATTCTTCTCGGAAATTTAGGCAAAGACCCTGATATTCGCGCGACCTCTGCTGGTTCTAGGCTGGCAAGTTTTTCAATTGCGACTTCAACTAAATATAGAAACAAAGAAACCCAACAGCTTGAAGATAAGACTGAATGGCATCGTGTAGTAGTTTTTAACGACAAACTTGCAGATGTTTGTGAAAAATATCTTCGTAAAGGCTCTAAAGTTTACATTGAAGGTCAATTACAAACCCGTAAATGGACCGATAATAATGGAGTTGATAAATATACTACCGAAGTTGTAATTCCTAATTACTCTGGTGTTCTTACTATGTTAGATTCAAGATCTCAGTCAACTATATCTGATGATAATTCTAATCAAATTGAGTCAGCGGCTGATGAAGCTTTGGGCGGTTCGGATAATTCAACTGCTGAACAGCTTGATGACGATATCCCTTTTTAAATAATTTAAATTTTGGCTAAAAAGAAAAAAACTAAAACAAAACAATTAGACGTATTAGACGATAAAATTTATCCCAACATTGATATTACAGATGAATTAGAAAAAAGTTATTTAGATTACGCTATGAGCGTAATTGTCTCCAGAGCACTTCCTGACATAAGAGATGGTTTAAAACCTGTTCACCGAAGAATTCTGTATTCCATGTATGAGGCCTCTTATCATCACAACAAACCCTATAAAAAATCTGCAAGAATAGTTGGTGATGTTATGGGTAAATATCACCCTCACGGCGATTCAGCTATCTATGAATCAATGGTTCGTATGGCACAAGATTTTACCATGAGACTTCCTTTAATTGATGGTCAAGGAAACTATGGTTCTATGGATGGCGATCCTGCCGCCGCCATGCGTTATACAGAGGCACGCTTAGATAAGATAGCCTCTTATATGTTAGAGGAACTCGAATATGATACAGTTCAGTTAAGACCTAATTATGATGAAACATTAACCGAGCCTAAGGTTTTACCATCACGTTTTCCAAATATATTTGTCAATGGCGCAAGTGGAATTGCGGTTGGAATGGCTACGAATATTCCCCCACATAACCTCGGTGAAATTATAGATGCTACTTTACTTCTTGTGGATGAGCCTGACAGTACATCAAAACAACTTCATAAAATTGTAAAAGGCCCTGATTTTCCAACTGGTGGAATTATTTCTGGAACAGCGGGACTTAATTCAATGTATGAAACGGGTAGAGGAAGTGTGACAGTTCTCTCCAAACTTCATGAAGAAAAAATCAAAACAAGAAATGCTATTGTAATTACTGAAATTCCATACCTTCAAAATAAATCTAAACTTTTAGAAAGAATTGCTGATGTGGTTAATAATAAAACCATTGAAGGTATTAATGATATTAGAGATGAGTCTAACAAAGAGGGTGTTCGAATTGTGATAGAATTAAAGTCGGCAGCCGTACCGGAAATAATTAAAAACCAATTATTTCAATATACACCTTTAAAAACATCTTTTAGCAGTAACATGTTAGCTTTAAAGGAAACTAAACCTTTAACCCTTAATCTAAGAGATGGACTTTCACATTTTATCGAATTTAGAAAAGACGTCATAACCAAAAGAACTGTCTATAAATTAAATAAAGCAAGAGAAAAGGCCAATATTCTTATTGGTCTATCTATCGCTGTAAACAACATTGATGCTGTAATTGATCTAATTAAAAAATCTAAAAATCCTGCAGAAGCTAAACAAAAATTACTAGCAACGAAATGGACGGCGAAATCAACAATTACGGATTACATAAAATTAATCAATCCTTCGTTTAAATCTGTTTCTTCTAAAATTTCTCTTGATGAGGAGCAAGCGAAAGCAATTCT
>JAXOVD010000025.1:0-14354 GCA_036937365.1 Alphaproteobacteria bacterium | reverse complement strand
CTAACTCCCCAGCAGTTTGATTTAATTCTTCTAATAGAGCGGGGCTAATAGTTAACTTATCACAGCCAGCCAAATTTATTATTTCTTCTTTATTTCGAAAAGATGCGGCCATCACCACCGTGTTAAAATTAAATTTTTTAAAATAATTATAAATTTTTTGAACACTTTCTACCCCTGGATCGTTGGAAGAGTCATACTCTTTAGCAGTATTCGATTTAAACCAATCTAAAATTCTTCCGACAAAGGGTGAAATCAAAAAAGCGCCAGCCTCAGCACAAGCAACAGCCTGAGTTAAGGAAAAGATTAAAGTACAATTACAGCTAATCCCCTCTGACTCCAGTTTTTTTACCGCTTGGATACCCTCCCAAGTCCCCGCAACCTTGATTAAAATTCTGTTTTTTGGAACTCCTGCATGGTCATAGCTATTAATGATCTGTTTGGCTTTTTCATAAGTGGCATTGGTATCAAATGATAAATTGGCATCAACTTCGGTCGATACATAACCTGGTACGATTTTAGAGAGTTCGATACCAAAGGCGATGGCAAGCTGATCAGAAATAAAATCAACTTGGTCAGTTACTGTATGAAATTTTCTACTTTTAGAGTTGGAAATGACTTCATTGACAAGCTGATCATATTTTTTTGACTGAACAGCTTTATAGATTAACGATGGGTTTGTTGTGCAGTCATCTGGACTGAATTTTTGGATGCTATCAATATCACCGGTGTCAGCAACGACAGAAGATATTTTTTTGAGGCTTTCAAGTTGAGTTGTCATAAAAATAAATAATCTTTCTTAATAAAATTTTAACCTGTATATTAATAATTTATACCATGAAAAAAACAATCATCATCTGTGGATTGGCTGATATTCAACATTGCGTTGATAAATACAATCCCGATAAAATGCTAACCATTATCAATCAGAACTTCTCTCCCGAGACCCCCAAGGGCATGAATGAAACAAGACACATAAAAATGCTGATTGATGATATTTCTGAACCAAGAGAAGGATTTATCCTTCCTCAAAAACATCATGCTCAGGCGTTGCTGGACTTTACTGATGACTGGGATACATCAAAACCATTATTAGTGCATTGTCATATGGGAATCAGTCGATCAACATCAACTAGTCTTGGAGTTGCCGCCAAATTTGATCCAGATAACATTGAGTCCATTATTGAAAATCTAAAAGAGATCGCACCTCATGCGAGTCCAAATAAAATTATGACTCAATATTATGATGAAATTTTAGGATTAAATAACAGACTTTTTAGCTCTCTTTCCTTCTTTGACCCTGAACCCATCGAAGAAAGTCGAGTAGTTGAATTAAAGTTTTAACAAAAAGTCATGTCTCATCTTCAGTGTGAAATTTGTCAAAAAAAAATAAATGAACCTTTATATTGGGCTGACCCCAAGTTTTATAATATCCCCAAAAAAGTATTTTTTTGTAGTGCTAAATGCTCCCTTGTTTACTATGAAAAAATCAAAGATTTATTCAAAAACCCTTAAATATAAAGCTTTTAGATATGACTATTTTGCACAGCTGTTTTCATTAAACTGCAATTTGATTTTTTAAAAAAAATGGGTATAAACACACAATCTTAAAACTAGCTCCAACCTTATTCCTATCCTTACTTATATTCCTCCGGGGCTAGTTTTACGATAATTTCCCTTTCGTTTAATTTTCATTTAGGTAGTTTGCTTAATAGAAACTTTTTAAAGATATGAGTGATCAATTTATTTTTTGGGACTTAGAGACTACCGGTCGAAATGACAAGTATGACCAGATAACCCAAGTGGGTGCCGTTCTAACCAATCAAAACTTCGAGGTAAAAGATAAATTAGAAATTCACTCCAAGCTTCGTGAGGGAAAATGGTTTGAGCCTGGAGCACTTATCACCACAGGCGTTGACCCTATTAATTTATTCAAAAACAACTACCCAAATTATTATGAGGCAAGCGCCCAACTTTACGAAACATTTCTACAATGGTCTTCGCCATCTGCCATTTTTGTGGGTTTCAATAATATCAATTTTGATGAACCGTTTTTAAGACAAGCCTTATATCAAAATTTAATGCCTGAACTTTATATGACCGTCACAAATAATAATACTAGGATGGATGTATTTGATATTTTGAGATTAGTATCCGTCTATAGCCCTGAGCACATAAAATTTAATGAAGACGATCAGGGGTATCCTATTCTTAAACTCGATCAAATATTCAAACTAAATAATATTTCAATTAGCTATGAAGCTGGACCTCATGATGCTGTCTTTGATAGTCTTGTCACATTGGAGTTAAATAAAATTTTAAGTATTCGATGTCCTCAAATTTGGAATGCCGCTTATGAATTTCGATTACGAGAGACACCCAAAAAATTTATGCTGTCTAATTTAGTTTTCACGAATACTACTTTTTGGGGAAGAAGACCCACCATTAAAGCCCAAACCTTAATTGGAGGCATCCCAGGGAAAAATCATCATTACTTGGTCTATAATCTTTTCTTTGATCCTAAAAAACTTCAAGATTTAGACGACAAAGAACTTTTAAAGAAAATGAATGACGGAGCAAAAAGAATTTGTGAGGTCTTTGACGGTTCTAAGTCAAAGACATTATTAAGTGAAAGCTATTGTTTTAAAGATACTAAGTTTGCAGAAATTGGCGTTGATGAACTCCGTCTCAGAGCCAACTTTATTAAAAATAATGAAGAATTTTGTTCTCGGTTAATTCAACTGCATTTAGATAATCAAAAGTCTTGGCCGGAACCATTTAATATTGAAGAGAGAATTTTTGAGAGCTTTCCCTCCCCGCAAGATAAAAAATTAATGATTGATTTTCATACCGCCTCCAATTCCAAAAAATATGAAGTATCCCAACAATTTAAAGATGAAAGATATAAAGAATTAGCAATCAGGATTATTTATGAAATTGCTCCTCAAACTCTCCCTGAGCAAGAAAAAAGAAATTATGAATTAGAAATACAGGAAAGATTTAATGACGATGATAAAGCAAAATGGAATTCTAAAAATAGAATATTAGCAAGCTTGGAGACAGATTTAGATAAAATGATTGAAGATGAAAATGAACGAGTTCAATTTAAACAACGAGTCATTACCTTTTTAAATAATGAGTCAGCTAAATGGGGATAGAAAAATAAACTATCATTCTCAAAATTAGTTTTTATCTTTTAGATAAATATTTTTAATATATTGACCGTAATCTGACTTTATAAATTTTTCCGCAATTTTTAATAGAGCTTCTTTATTGATAAATCCTTTTTCATAGGAGGCAATTTCATAAGACCCGACTTTTATTCCATTTTCCATTTCATACCTCTTTACTTTTTGAGCGGCAGTGAGTAGAGCATCTGCATTACCCGTATCATGCCAAATAATATTTTCATCAAGTCTTTGAAGGGCTAATTTGTTTTGAGATAAATAGATTTCTATTAAATCAGTAATTTCCAATTCACCTCGCGCTGAAGGTTTTAATGTTTTCACGTGCTCACAAGCGCTCGAGTCAAAAAAATACATTCCAGGAGTAATAAGATTGCTTTTAGGTTGGAGAGGTTTTTCTTCAATTCCAATTATATTATCATTTTGATCTAGCTCAATAACACCATATTTTTCAGGATCTGGGACAGGCAATCCAAAAATACTACCGCCTTCTTGCTTCATCTTTGATAATGCTTCCTCGGCATAATGAAAAAAATTTTTTCCTAAAAAAACATTATCACTTAAAGCTAAAACAGAAGAAGCACCATCTAGGAAATCTTCAGCTATAAAATAAGCGTCGGAAATACCTCTTTGTATTTTTTGTATCTTATAGGAAAAATTTAAACCCGCTTCTTGCCCTGACCCAAAAGTTTTTTGAAAAATAGGCAAGTCATCTTCTTGAACAATAAAAAGAATTTCTCTAATCCCTAGGCGCACTAAAGTTTCAAGGGGATAATAAATCATGGGTTTGTCATAAAGAGGAAGCAGGGGCTTGGAGGCAGGCAATGTTGCGGGCATTAATCGGGTGCCCTTGCCTGCAGCAAGGATAATTCCTTTAGGATCAAATGACATGTTTAGTTAAATATCAATATAGCGGGCAGTAAGATCACTGCAAAGCCTATTAAAATAAAATTAATTTTTTTATTGCTCTGAGAAGAGTCAAAGATATCTCGAAAAGATATGAAGTTGAGTAGTTTGTATGACTCATCGACGATTGGCAAATGTCTAATATTATTAGATTTCATTAATCTTAAGGCCTCAATTTGACTAGTTTTTTTTGTAACGGTGATCACTTGGCTCGTCATAATATCCTTGGCGGTTACAAGATCCGAGTCTCGACCGTTTTTTACTAATTTTCGAACAATATCTCTTTCAGAGACAACCCCTAATAAATGGCTATTTTCATCAACAATCGGAACGGCTCCGATGTCTTGAAGATCCATCATATCTGCTATTTCACTGACTGTAGAGTCAGCATTAAAAGTTCGGCAAATTGCATTTAATTTGACTTTTTCAAGGTCTCCAATTGAGCTCATGATTTAAATATAAATTGAAAAGATCAAGTCTTGAATTACCATTTTTGAAGCACTATTTAGCTTCAAAAAGTTGAATTAATTGAATATCTTTAATCCCATTACATGTTTCGATTTTTCAAATTAAAAAAATGGTTTTTATGGGCCTGGGGTGGTAGTGCCACCATATTAATTAGTCTTTGGTTGCAGGTTCAAATCGATGTCAAAATTAATGAATGGTTCGGTACCTTTTATGACATGATTCAAAAGGCTTTAGCTGAACCTAATTCTATTACCATCGAAGAGTACTGGGGAGGGTTATTGTCTTTTATTACTCTTGCAGCAGTTTATGTCGGTATAGCGGTCTTGGTTAGTTATTTTACAGCCCACTTTTTATTTCGATGGAGAACAGCCATGGTTGAGTGGTATCATAGCGTTTATAATGATGCTCGAAAAATTGAAGGAGCATCGCAGCGCGTTCAAGAAGATACCATCAAATTTAGTCGAATTATGGAGGGTCTTGGAACCAGTTTGATTGAGTCGCTAATGGTAGTCGTTGAGTTTCTTCCTATCCTTTTAGGACTTAGTATTGGCATACCAATTTTCTTTTTTGGTGATTGGGAATATGGCCTCGTGGTAGGAGCTCTTATATGGTCCGTTGGGGGAACCGCCTTTTTAATTTTATTAGGGATGATCTTAAGATTAGTTGGTGTTGAATATGATCTTCAAAAACAAGAGGCGGCTTATCGAAAGATACTCGTGATAGCAGAGGATGATGAAACTGTCCGTCCAAAAACAATTGATGAACTATTCAATGATGTGCGAAAAATACATTTTACCTCATATATTCGTTATCTTTATTTTAACATCGGTAGAATTGCCTATCTGCAAGCAAATGTTTTAAGTGCGTATGTATTTTTAGCTCCAGCCATTGTGGCAGGAGTAGTCACCTTAGGTGTGATGCAACAAATTATCCGAGCATTTGGAAGAGTAGAAGGATCGATGCAATATCTTTTAAAGTCATGGCCTACCATTATAGAACTCGTTAGTGTCTATAAACGATTAAGAGAGTTTGAACGTCAACTGAAATCTACGACAGATACTGCCAAGGTGCCTGAGTAAAAATCATAGACATTGTATAAATCGCGCTTATTACAATTATCAGAATAACTACCCATACCCATTTGTTCTTACCTTCGTAGTTTTCACCATTTTTACTTGAGTCAGCCATAAATTTTAATTAATACAAAAATATAAAAAAATCAATTAGGCTTTTTTAATAAATCGAGTTCGAGTTATCTCTTCATAGTCTTTAAATAATTTTTGGGCCAATAAATTACTTTTTTCTACCCCTTTAATAACTAAATCAAGTTTCTTTTCTTTAGCAATAGACTCGATTTTATTAATTAAGGAACGTGCTACCCCTATTTTACGAAAATCAGGAAGAACAAAAAGTACATCAATTTCTATTATTTTTTGAAAATAGGTCTCATTTATTCGTCCTACAATAATGCCCATAAATTTATCCTCATTTTTTGCAGCAAAAGCAAAAAAATCATCTTGAAAAAGATTGTTCCAGAACATGTCGAAATTAATATTATCGTATTGAAAAGTATGGGAAGGGGGCGTCTGATTGATAATTTCTTTCCAACTTTGAATGTGAATTTCTTTTGGTTTTTCGATTGTAAACATATGATTGAATACTATCAATTCCCTATAGTCCCTGAAAGTATTTATTATTGAGTATCTTGATCTAGAGGATATAGTCCCCACTTCTTATATAAAGACATGTTTGAAAAGCTAAAAAAGTATTTTGAGTCTATAAAATCTCGCGACCCTGCGGCTACTTCCTTGCTTTTAGTTTTGCTCACCTATCCTGGAGTTAAGGCAGTCTTTTTTCATCGAATAGCCAATTTTATTTGGGGACTGAATCTCAAGATCCCTGCAAGAATGATATCTCAATTATCTCGTTTTTTAACTGGGATTGAAATTCACCCAGCAGCAAAGATTGGAAAAAACTTATTTATTGATCATGGGATGGGAGTGGTAATTGGGGAGACTGCTGAAATCGGTGACAATGTTACTTTGTATCACGGAGTTACTTTAGGAGGGGTATCCCCAGCGATTAAATCTTCTGAGCAAGTGGGAATTAAAAGACATCCTACTTTAGAAAATGATGTGATTGTTGGATCGGGAGCGCAAATTTTAGGTCCAGTAACAGTGAAAGAATGCGCAAGGATTGGATCCAATGCAGTAGTTACAAAAGATGTTCCTCAATGTGGCGTCATGATTGGCATTCCAGCTAAAAATATTAAAACAGGGACCAAAAAACCTGATACGAGTTTTGCACCGTACGCGGTAACTAAAAAATAAAAGGAGTAGTAATGAACATAGTTAACTTTACCCCCATGGAGTCACTTCTTGGTGGGTTAATTATCGGACTGGCCGTCGCCATTCTTTATTTAATGAGAGGTAATTACACCGGGATCAGTGGAATTTATTTTAATGTAATCTCTGTTAACAAATCAGGATTTTTGTGGAGATTTTTATTTATTACAGGTCTGATTATAGGGCCAGTTATTTTAAGTTTTTTTTCCTTTACGGATTTAGGTTTTGAAATGCCCAACACCAATCCCATAATTGTTATCTTAGGTGGCCTACTTGTGGGTTATGGAACCCAGTTAGGTTCAGGATGTACCTCGGGTCATGGTGTTTGTGGAATTGGACGGCTATCAATAAGATCGATTGTTGGTACTTGTGTGTTTGTGGGCGCTGGTGTGGTCACTGTTTTTATTACGAGATCCCTAGGATGGGTGGTGTTGTAATGATGAAAAATATTTTTATTCCTTTAACCAGCGGGATTATTTTTGGTATTGGACTCGTAATCGCAGGGATGACGAATCCTGCTAAAGTCATGGGATTTTTAAATGTTTTTGGAAACTGGGACCCTTCCCTTATGTTTGTCATGGGTGGCGCTATTATTGTTAGTATGCCTGCATTCTTATTTATAGGAAAGAAAATGTCCGCTCCTCTCTTTAACAAAGAGGAAGGTTTCAGCCAACAATTAAAGAAAAATATTGATAGCCCGTTGGTCCTAGGTTCTGCGATGTTTGGTATTGGATGGGCGCTAGTAGGATTTTGCCCAGGCCCTGCTATTGCTGCTCTCACTCAAGTTGACGGTAATGTCTTTATGTTTTTTATAGCCATGTCGATTGGCATGCTGCTAAAAAAAATATTTTAAATTTGATTTATTCGCTCAAGTAGCTGATCGGCAATTACAATATCTTGATTTTGGTTTTGTTGAAAAGCTGCTTGACGCTTCGAGCCCGGTAATCTCGCACCCTCTTGTTCTATAATTGAACTTATTAAAGACTGAATTGACTCTTTATAATTAGAGTTAAATTTTTCTGCATCAATCGCTATAAAAAATTGCCCGGTGCTGGGCGGACCACCATCTTCGCCGGCAAAAGAAGATGCTTTCGTTCCTAAATTACCCCCCGCTATACAAGCGGTAAAAATTTCTACAAGCAAACCTGTGCCAAATCCTTTATATCCTCCGCTGGGTGCCATGGTGCCTTTTAAGGCTTCTTGAGCATTAGTTGTAACCTTACCTTGGCTATCAAAAGCCCAACCTTCAGGTATCGACTCCCCTGTTTTTGCTCGAACCGAAATTTCGCTTTTAGCAACTACGCTAGCTGATTGATCAATTATGATTTGAGCTTGACCATCTAAGGGAACCGCTAGTGAAAAGGGGTTGGTTCCAACAACTGCTTTCATTCCTCCTATTGGAGCAATCGATGCTGGCGCATTGGTAAAACCCAAACCTATAAACCCTTTTTCAGCAATTCGTTTTGTATGAAATCCCAAGACCCCACAATTATAAGAATTATAAATTGACATAACAGCGACAGACTCTTGTGAAGTCATTTCAAATATACTACTTAAACCTAAGTCAATAGCGGTGTGAGCAAATCCATGGTCTGCATTGACTTTTAATGCTGCGCTGGAAATCTTATTAAATGAGGGTTTTGCTTGTCCGTTGATCTTGCCTATTTTCAAGTGATTGCAATAAATAGGCAAATAATGAAATCCATGACTTTTAATACCACTCAATTCGGCATCAATAATTCCATCAGCTATTCCTTTTGTGTTTTCTTCTCTAGATCCTGATTTTATTAGTTTTTCTGTTATAAGATCGATGGCTTTATTTTTTGATAATAAGGTCATTTTTAGAATTAGATAAATTTTTAACTAACATGCAAGGAAAAACCTCTTTTTTTCATTACTTTGTTTCATAAAGTATTTGCATCCCATACTCCTAAATGTTTTACTTAATTTGTTAAATAAACAAATTATTAGTAAATATAGGAGGAAATAATGAAATATTTAAAAAACCTTTTCCTTTCATCGGTTATGGCTCTTAGCTTTGGTGTTTTTACATCAGCTTATGCAGGCGGTCACTCTGAATGTGGGAAAGTGCAAGTTGCTTCAATGAGTTGGACTTCAGCTGCAGTTTTAGCACACTTTGATGCTTTAGTATTAAAAGAGGCCTTTGGTTGCGATACCGAAGTTGTTGCTGGTGATACAATGCCAACTTCAACATCAATGGCTGAAAAGTCACAACCAGATATTGCTTCAGAAATGTGGACTAATGGACTTGGTGCTTTTTGGGAAGATGCCTTGGAAAGAGGTGTTGTACAAACTGGCGGACTATCAATGAGTGGTGGAGGTGAAGGATTCTTTATCCCTACAGCTATGATTGATGCCAACCCTGAATTAGCTACTATGGAAGGTGTTCTTGCAAACCCTCAACTATTCCCTCATCCTGAAGGAAAAGATGTAGGAGCTGTCTATGGATGTCCTGCTGGTTGGAATTGTCAAATTACATCTACTAATGTTTTTAATGCCTTTGGTTTTGGTGAAGCTGGTTTTGAATTAATCGATCCAGGCTCAGGTGCTGCTCTTGGCGCTGCAATGGCTGGTGCTCATGATAAAGAAACTGGTATTGTCGGATACTATTGGGGACCAACAGCTCTTCTAGGACTTAGAGACTTTACAAAAGTTTCTGTATCTGAGGGTGATGGATGGAGCGCTGAGAAATGGGCATGTATTGCAGATGCAGACCAAATGGATGCAACAGGTGCTGACGCTTGTGAGAAATCATATTACGCTAACGCTGTGATTGAAGTTGCCTACACAACTGATTTTGCTGAAAGAGCTCCTAAGGATGTCATGAACTACCTCAATAACAGAACATTTAGTGATAGTGATATCGGAGCATTATTAGACGTTGTAGCAAAAGAAGCTTATGCACCAGAAGATGCCGCCATTTACATGGTTCTTGAAAGACAAGACCTATGGGAAAATATGGTATCTGCTGAAGCTAAAGCGAAAATTATTGCTGCCGTTCAGTAATCTAATCTAGTTAATAATAGCCCTGAATAGTAATTATTCAGGGCTGCAGATATTTTATGTCTAATGTTTAATTTTTTTACAGAATTTCCAGAACTTCCTAGAACAGTATTAAGAGATTTTAAAAAAGGTATTGACCAGGGTTTTAAAGAGTTTTCTCGATCCTATGGTGATGCTATTGAAGGATTTTTCTACCCACTTTTAAAACTACTTGTTTTTATTGAAGAGGTTCTTATTGCCACTCCTTGGCCAATTATCGTTGGTATTGTTGCCGGTCTTGGCTATTGGGCAACCAGAAGTATTAAATTAGTCGTTGGAGTTATAACGGCTTTATTTTTAGTTGGTCTTTTTGGTATGTGGGAAGACACAATGGAGACCTCGGGTATTATTATTGTTTCAACATTTGTAGCCATACTGGTTGGAATACCTCTTGGTGTGGTCATGTCTAAATCTAATCGAGCACAATCAATGATCACCCCTATTCTCGACTTTATGCAAACACTCCCACCTTTTGTTTATTTAATTCCTGTTGTAATGTTACTTGGGATAGGAAAGGTCCCGGGACTAATAGCAGTGGTGATTTATGCTATTCCTCCTGTTGTTAGGCTTACAAATCTAGGGATACGTGAAGTGGATAGTGAAATTATTGAAGCAGCAGAATCATTTGGCGCCACTCCCCGACAAAAACTTTACAAAGTTCAAATACCTCTGGCTATGCCAACGATCTTTGCTGGCATCAATCAAACAATCATGATGGCGCTGGCTATGGTTATAATTGCCTCCATGATAGGTGTTAAAGGTCTAGGATTAGAAGTTTTAAGATCTATTACTAATCAATATCTAGCTATTGGATTGCTTAATGGTGCTGCGATTGTTGTGATTGCAATTATTTTTGACAGAATTTCTCAAGCATATGGAAAAAGAATTCAAGAACATCGAAAAGGTGGGCATCATTAAATGAGCAATACAAAAATTAAAATAGAAAATCTTTATAAAATTTTTGGTAAAAATTCAGAGTCTTCCATCCCTCTTGTCGAAGAGGGAATTAGTAAGGACGAGCTCCTAGAGTTAAAAGGGCATGTTTTAGCCTTAAGTAAGATAAACATGGAGATTCAAGAAAGCAGCGTTCATGTTGTCATGGGATTATCTGGATCGGGTAAGTCTACTTTAATTCGTCATATCAATAGACTAATTGATCCTACAGCTGGTAAGGTTGAAATTGATGGACAAGATATTACTCAACTTAATATAGAAGATCTCAACGAATTTAGAAAAAATAAAACAGGAATGGTATTTCAACGTTTTGGATTACTTCCTCATTTAGATATTTTAGACAATGTTACTTTTGGGCTTGATATTAAAAAAGTTGAAAAACAAGAATCCCAAAAAATAGCGATGGACTGGCTCCGACAAGTGGGTCTTGATGGGTATGAGAGAAGATACCCCCAAGAATTATCAGGGGGGATGCAGCAAAGAGTTGGGTTGGCGAGAGCATTAACTAATGATCCAGAAATTCTCTTAATGGATGAAGCCTTTAGTGCTCTTGATCCTCTCATTCGAAAGGACATGCAAGATATCTTAATAGATCTTCAAAAAGACCTAAAAAAAACAATTGTCTTTATTACCCATGACTTAGATGAAGCTTTAAAACTAGGAGATAAGATTGCAATCCTTAAAGATGGATTCATGGATCAAGAAGGCACAGCTATTGATATCTTATTAGACCCTAAAACTGACTATGTCCGAAGATTTGTAGAAGATGTCAACAGATCAAGAGTATTAAAAGCTAAAAATATTATGGAAGAGAAATCAAAAGTCTCTTCTGATTTAATCAATGGTCAAAAAATGACTCTTGATCAAAATATCGTCATTGAAAAATTTATAGATAAAGTCATTACGGAAAAACCCTCTTTAATCGAGGTTCAAAATCAAGGCAATCCTGTAGGATATATTACTCCTGAACGTCTTTCTTTTATTCTTCAAAAATAGTACTGTCTGTTATGCTAAATACACAGAGTTATATCAATGGAAAATGGATTACCGGTTCTGGAAACAATTTTTTAAACATCAACCCCTCCGATACTAAAGATATTATCGGGGAGTATCAAGAATGCACCTCTGAGGAGTTTCAAGAGGCTGTTCAATCTGCAAAAAAAGCTCAACTAGAATGGGCAGCAGTAGGTATCGAAAAAAAATCAAATATCTTAATTAATATTGGTAATGAGCTTGTTAAGCGTTCCCAGGAACTTGGGGAACTCTTGTCTAGAGAAGAGGGAAAAACCCTGCCAGAGGGAATCGGAGAAGTTGCGCGTGCTGGTCAACAGTTTCAGTACTATGGTGCTGAATGTCTTCGTATTGCAGGTGAAAAAATTCCCTCAACCAGACCTGGTTTTCAAGTTGAAATTGTAAGAGAACCCTTAGGGGTTATTGGTATAATTTCTCCTTGGAACTTCCCCATTGCCATTCCCGCTTGGAAGGCTGCACCAGCATTAATGTGTGGTAATGCGGTTATTTTAAAACCAGCCTCATTAACACCGGCCAGCGCTATTGCTTTAACAGAAATTATTGCCAAACAAGATATTCCTGATGGTTTATTTAATCTTGTTCTTGGATCAGGAGGGGTTATTGGAAATGATATAGCTCAGCACCCTGATATTCCAGCCATTACTTTTACCGGCTCTGTAGAGGTTGGTAAAACTTTATACGCTAATGCAGCTCCCCAACTAAAAAAAATGCAAATGGAAATGGGCTCTAAGAATCCACTCGTCGTTCTAGATGACGCCGATCTTGCAACAGCAATTAGTTGTGCTGCAAACGGTGCCTTTGGAGGAACAGGCCAAAAATGTACTGCCTCTTCACGATTAATTGTTCAAGAGGGTATTTATTCTAAATTTATCGAAGGGCTCCTGGATCATATTAAAAATATTAAAGTAGGACATGCTCTAGATGAAGGCTCTCAAATGGGGCCTGCATCAAATCAAGCCCAATTAGAAAGCAACCTCAACTATGTAGAAATAGGAAAGAAGGAAGCAAAGCTTGCCTTTGGAGGAAATCCCATGAATATGAGAACTCCAGGCTATTATATGGAACCTACGTTATTTATTAATGGGGATAATCAATCTCGCATTAACCAAGAGGAAATGTTTGGACCCATAGCATGTGTGATGCTCTGTAAAGATTTAGAACATGGTCTAGAAATAGCCAATGATACTCAATTTGGATTATCTAGTGGTGTTGTGACTAGTTCGCTTGCTAAATCTCATTATTTTCAACAAAATATTAAAACCGGTGTGTCAACTGTTAATCTTCCAACCGCTGGTCTTGACTATCATGTGCCTTTTGGTGGTCGAAAAGCCTCTAGTTTTGGGCTCCGTGAACAAGGCACCTATGCTAAAGAATTTTACACTCAAATCAAAACTTCATATATCAACGCTGGTTCCATATAATTCTTAAATGAATTATCGAATAGATAATCTCCAGTATTGCAACTGGTCGAGGGAAATATTTGAAATCAATCATGAAGCTAAATTAGATGCTGTTCATGCAACAATTTGCTACCACGAAGATTTTGATGAACTTCAAATTAACATTGAACAATGGAATAAATATTTTAGGGAAAACTCTGATCTCATTTTTCAAGGTAAAAGTTCAAAAGATATTGAAGTAGCACACAATCAAAATAAGACTGCCATTTTTTATGGTCTTCAGAATTGCTCTCCGATAGAGGATAATATTGAATACGTCGAAATTTTAAAAAAACAAGGTGTTCTATTTATGCAACTGACTTATAACAATCAATCACTCTTAGCGACTGGTTGTTATGAGCAAAAAGATAGTGGTATTACCCGCATGGGGAAAGAAGTAATCAAAGAAATGAATCGCGTGAATATGATTATAGATATGTCTCACTCTGCTGAATTTTCAACCTTACAGGCAATTGAATTATCTGAGGCCCCAATTGTCGTCAGTCATGCTAACCCTGCATTCTGGCATAAAGGATTGCGTAATAAATCAGATGAAGTTTTAAAAGCATTGAATGATAGTGGAGGAATGATTGGATTTTCATTATATCCTCATCACTTAAAAGGAACGTCTGCATGCACTCTTGATTCTTTTTGTGAAATGATAGCGGAGACGACAAATAAAATATCCGTAAAACAAATTGGCATAGGTTCCGATTTATGTATTCACCATCCCGATAGTGTCGTTGAATGGATGCGAAACGGAACATGGACTAAAACCAAAGATTTTGGAGAAGGTAGTTCTGATAATGCCGGCTTTCCTGCTCAACCTTCTTGGTTTGAGGATGCAAGAGGATTTGAAAATCTAGAACAAGGGTTAAGAAAAGTTGGGTTTAGCCAAGATGAAACCGACGACATCCTAGGAAATAATTGGTACAATTTTTATCGAAAGTTTGATTAATGCAAAT